>PLSJ01000272.1 GCA_003165115.1 Syntrophaceae bacterium
TCGAATGGACGAGAAAACCGGTGACGCCTTGGATTATCTGGGTGGGTATGCCGCCTACCGCTCCTCCCACCACGGGCTTCCCTTTCCACATGGCTTCCGAAACCGTCAACCCGAACCCTTCTTTCAGGGACTTCTGCAGGACCACGTCCGCGACGCGCTGCAGCGCATTGATGTCCCTGTCGCTGAAGGCCGGCAAAAGGAGGATCCGCACGTCGGGGTCCCCTGTCGCGTATTCCCTCACCTCGTTCAGGACCTGCTCGCCTTCCGGGTCGTCGCTCGCCGGGCTGCCTGCCATGATCAGGACACAGTCGTTATACTTCTTTACCATGCGGTACGCCTCCACCACGCCCTTGGGGTCCTTGAAGCGGTCGAACCTCGACACCTGGAGCAGGATCGGCCTGTCCCTCTCTATGTTGAACTTGCTGACCGTCTCCTGGATCTCCTTCTCGGTGAGGTCCCTGTTCTTTTCGCTCACGGGATCGATCGAGGGCGGGATGACAAATTCATCGATGCCCAGCGCTTTTGCGAAACTGGGGATCGAAAAGATGGCGCTCTCGTATTTCCGCGCGTAGAAACTGAGGAAATCGAAGATCACCTTTTGAGGGGCCGACACGTCGATGTGGCATCGCCACATCCAGTGGCCCCCTTTCCTGAACTCGATCAACGGCGCGGGCTGCGGGTCGTGTATGAGCACCGCGTCCGCCTCCAGGTCGAGCACGTCCGCGTTGCGCTTATTCACCTCGAAATAGTGCTCCCACATGCCTTCGCTGATGTACTCGTTGTTGCCCTGCAGCGCGTTGTGGATCTTCTTCGTTATCTCGAAGAAGAAAGGGTCTCCCTCGATGGTCTCCCATCTCGCGTCGATCCCCATGCCGGTGAGCAGGGGCACCAATCTCTGGAGTATCTCCGCAACGCCGCCCCCCTCCTTCGTCGAATTCACGTGGAGGAACTTCCTGCCCCGGAACTTTTGGCACAGTTTCCTGATCAGCAGCAGATCACCTTTCGGCGCGATGCCGGCGTAGCGGGAAATCATAAGATCCCCCCTTCCATGTCACGTCTCAGCTCCTGTTCCACGAGTTCTCCGACGAGCTGCCTTATGCCCTCCACGCTGTGCATGAACGGGTCGATGGCCCGCACCTTCCGGGCAAGCTCGGCCTTGCCCAGGCCATCCTCGAACCATTTCGAAAAATCGTCCGTCTCCGCCTCCACCCTGCTCCTCGCTTCGTAAAAATGAAAATAGATGCACCCGGGGTCCACATATTTGAGGGCTATGAGGAATTCCGCGAGATTTCTGGCCTTCACGCCCTGAAAGAAGACGAGGGCCACCGATTCGTTAAAATAGAATTCGTCACCCGCCACGGCCTGCCGCGGCTCGGGGAATTCCTCCAGATAGTCGTCGATGACGCGCAAAAGCTCTTTCCTCACTTCGTCAATCGATTTGAAGCTGTAAGGGTCGACGTTCGACAGGTGCTCCGATAGGATGCTCTCTTCGAGGCTCTTGCCGGCCCATTGGGCGAAATCGTTGGTGTATTCGAGGATGTGCCCTTTAAGGAAGTACTGGTACGTGTGGTGGAAGATCGATTCCTCACTGGCGACAGCTATGCCGTCGCGCAGCTCATTCACGTCGTGTGCCTTCTTTCCGGTCGACTTGAGGATGCTGATGGCTTCCTGAAAGTCAAAGAGCGGTGTTCGTTCTTCCATGGAGAATCTCCTTCATGTAGATAGTCCTCGTGGTGAATGGAACCTCGATCCCTTCCTGCGCGAACCTCTTGAAGACGCGCTTCCGCATTTCGTTCTGAACGGCATATTGGTCGACAAACCGCTTTACCCTGAAATTAAGAGAGAATTCTACCCAGCTCTCGGCGGGGTTGAAGGCGACCGACGGCGCCTGGTCCTTCACGAGCCCCGGCAGCTCCGGCACTGCCTTTCGCGCCTCTTCCATGAGGAGACTTTCGATCCGCTCGTGATCGGTCCCGTAACCGGCGCGCAGGACTACCGAAATGTCCATTTCCTGCTGCGGCAGAGAATAGTTGACCACCTCGCTCTGCGCCAGCTTCTTGTTGGGTATCATGACCGTGTTGTTGGACAATGTTCTTATCCTGGACGTCCTCCAGGTAATATCGTCGACGTACCCTTCGTGGCCCGATTCCAGTTTCACGAAATCACCTACCCGTATCGACTTCTCGATAAGGAGGTGGAAACCGGCGAAAAGGTTCGCGAGCGTATCCTGCAAGGCAAGGGCGACGGCGAGGCCGCCCACGCCGAGCGCCGTGATGAGCGGGGCTATCGATATCCCCAGGATGCCGAGGATGACCAGCATGCCCAGGACGATTACCGCGCCTTTCAGCACCCCGCCCACAAGGGCGGTCGACGAGACGGGGATGTCCAGCCTCGAGACCTGGGCGCCAAAGACGCTCCCCACCACGTTTGCCGCCGCGATGCTCATGGAGAGGACCAGGATCACATGGATCGTCGTGTTGAAATAGATCACGTATTTCGCGGGGAGCTCCGATACGGCCATGCCCACGTAGAGACCCGCGGCTATGCACCAGTACACGGAAGGCGTGGCCAAAGGCTGCCGGACGATGCTGTAGACCCTCACCCTGCGCTCGTGCCCGTCCGCCCATGTCTTGAAGTATCTCAACAACATGCTTCTCATGAGCAGGAGCACGAAGGAGCATGCCGCCGCCACACCGACAGGTATGGCTATCACCCGCGCCCCGCTATTCATATTCCCGTTCCACGTCCTTGAATATGTCGAGGACGGAGATGAAGACGCCGAGCACGAGGGGTCCCATCACGAGACCTATGAGGCCGAACAACTGGATACCCCCGAACACGCTGAAAAATATGGCGAGAAGGGGCATTCTCAGCCGCCCGCGAATGATAACCGGCCTCAGCACGTTATCCACCAGAGAGATGGCGAAAATCCCCACGAAGAGCAGGACAAGGCCACCGGCCACCGAACCTTTCAGCAGGAGCCACAAGGCCGCCGGCACCCAGACGATGGCGGACCCCGCGAAAGGGAGGAACGACGACATCGAAATGGCGAGACCCCAGAGGATAGGTGAATGGATGCCGAGAAAGCCGAAGGTGAGAGATCCGATGAAGCCCTGGGCCAAAGCCACGATGATGCCCCCGTAAATGGTGGAGATCACGATATCCTTGACCTGCCTTGTCAACCTGTCCCTGTGCGCCCTGGAGAAGGGCAGGTACAGGCTTAGCCGCTCGAGGAACTGGGGGCCGTCCCTCAGGAAGAAAAACAGGGCGAAGGCCATCAGGATAAAATGGAGCGCGGCGCCCGCGGCGTCACCCAGCCGCCCCGGCAGGTAGCCCACCAGTGTCTTCCCCAGGTCGGACAGGGCCTTCACCGTCGACGTCTGAAGCTGCGCCTGGCTGATACTGAAGAACGAAGCCAGCCTGCCCGTGATCGGCGTGATCAGGGGATGGTTGAGCAGGTTCGCGACGCTCTTGAAATCGAAGGTCTCCGGCGAGACGTTGCTCAGCTCGACCGTCAACAGGTAGGCAAAATAGGAGAAAGGCCCGAGGATAAGCACGCAGACGAGCACCATGGTGACGCCCGCGGCCAGGGAGCGCCACTTGCCGTATTTCACGAAAAAGTTGTAGACGGGGAAGAAAACTATGGAGAATACGACGGCCCACGCCAGGGGGGCGAGGAAAGGCCGCAGGATAAGGTAGCTCAGGTACCCGAGCGCCAGCACCAGGCCCAGCACGACGAAGAACGAGAATCTATGCTCTTTCACCCCATGTATATTCCCTGTAAATTGGCTATGAGAGTATAATACCGGCCGGGGCGTTATGGCAACAAATCGCGTTATCCACGGCCGGGCGCCCTCACATGTGGTCGATATTCTGCTCATCTTCCCGCTCGCTTTTCTCCATCCTCCGCTCCAGGTAAGTCTTTACGTAGTGCTGCCCTCCCAGCCCGAAGGCTATGGCGAAGGCAAGGACAACGCCCCCGAACATGATGGTAAAGGCGATGAGCACGGAAACCTTGCCGATGTCGAGCTGTTCGAGGGCCATGGTGACGGCGAAAACGAATACGGCGAACCTCACGACGCGCGCGATGATCCCCGCCTCCTGCACCCCGCTGTTGACGAGGCCGATCAAGACGGCCCTCGCAAAGAAATTGCAGAGGACATAGCCGGCAAAAAGTATGAGGAGGGCCAGGAAAACATTGGGAAGGTAAAGAAAAAACCGCGAGAGCACCGCCTCGATGACGGGTATCTGAAGGGCGTTCAGGGCTATCACCACGAAGATCAGCACCGTGAACCAGTAGATCGTCCTCGACAGCTCGACCGAAAGAGGTCTTTTTATGCCGCCCCGGACCAGCACCTCCCGGATACCCGCGCGGTCCCAGAACCTGTCGACGTTCACCGCCTTGAAGAACCTCAGGAAGACCAGCCTCAGGATTTTCGCCAGGGCGATGCCTACAAGAAGGAGGATCAGGGCCGTGAAAAAATTGGGCAGGAAACCCAGGAGCCTCCGGTAAAAGACGTGAAACATTTCCGTCATCCCTCCCTCTACGCCGTGCATGGGGATACCTCCCTTAACCTGGCTGTAATTGCGCTAATACCGCCCCATCCTTGATGCGTCGGCTGCCCGCTTCCGGGACGGCATAGGTGAAAACGCCTCCCCCTNNGCGCTTCCCGCCGCCTCGATCCGCTCAGGGAGGAAGAAAGCCTCCCTGCTCCGCCGAGGCGTCCCACGCCTCCAGGAGGAACGCTTTCTTCCTTTCAAAGGTCCGGCACAGGTCCCCGATCTTTTCCTCCACCTCCGGGAGGCCGCTCTCCGCCGTCTCCATGACAAAGGAAGCCGTCCTGCCCATGTAGAGGGGCGTAAGCGATTTCAGCAAGTGCTCCTTGTTGATGATCTCCCTGTGGGCGGCGATCGCGAACCTGTAGACAATCTCGCTCCATACGTCGTCAGGCAGGCGGAAGTCTTCTTCCCTCGCCGCGGTGAGTCCCCCAAGGAACGAGACGATCTCCTCGCCCAGGAACATCCGCCACAGGTCGGCCAGCTCCCTGGCGCCGAGCCGGAACCTGTCGATCATGCCCCGCACGTTCACGAGCACCTGCTCCAGACCGACGTCGTAGGGGAAGCCGAAGGTGAAGATCTTTTCCGACCCGGTGATCGATTTCCACGTATCCTGGTACGTCTCCATCAGGCCGAACGTGGCACCCACCACCTGATAGAGCATGGAGCTGAGGTCGGTCCCAGGGTCCTTGGGGTCGTGTATTTTCGCGCCCAGGAACGCCTGGCATATCCGAAACCCGTTCGCGATGGCCGTCGTCGTCATCCAGATATCTATCCCGTACCGCGCCACGTCGCTGTCCCACACGTCCTTCGAGAGGTAAAACTTCGCCATCCGCCGGGAAAACCCGAAATCGCCCCCTATGGGCTGGCGGACCTGTTTCCCGTAAAGGGCCCGCGTAAGAGGGTAGACGATGCTGTTCGTGATGGTGCCGTCGTATTTGTGCCTCCGGTAAAGAGGCACCACGTAGTCGAAATCTTCGAGGGCAGGCTTGACGAGAAGCTCTATCCATTCCGGCGTGATGCTCCTCAGGTCCGCGTCGACCACGGCGCAGGCAGAGGCTTCCAGGGCGTCGGCGATCTCGATTATCGTCCTGAACGCGCTCCCCTTGCCCGGTATCCCGTGATACGGGGTGGTTATCGTATAGAAGACCGGCTCGCTCCGGTTCGACACGAGGATCGTGCGAAGATCGTCGATGGTCGTCGTGCTCACCATGTCCGTCGTACCATCGGTAGAGCCGCCGTCGGAATTGATGATGACGGACCTCGCATCGGGAAAATACTTGGCCAGACCCGCCTGCACGGCCCTGACCACGTGCCCTATGGTCCCGGCGTTGTTATAGCTCGGTATGCCGACCACGATGTCCGCGCGTCCTATTTCTTCTATCTTACGCCGGACCTCCTCCCTCAGCGCCACGGTTTGCATTACCGTCGCCGGCAGATGTCGGTTGTCAGCGCCCCGGTACCGATCATGATCCGCACTCCACCCCTCGCTGTCTCACTTGTTCTCTTCATCCACGATCGCCCTGATCCGGTCGAAGATGCCCGGAATCGCTGCCGCTATCCTGTCCCAGCTCTCGATCAGCGGCGACCCGACGGGGTCGCCCAGGATGACGTCCGACGCCTCCTTTATTGCCGCCGTAAAGGTCTCGACCGCCAACACCTCCTGATGGCGGTCGAATTCGAGGGAGTTGACCGCGGCGTCGTCCTCGTACCTCTTCACCATTTCCTGGCCCGTCTTCACGTACGTGGCGATGAGGGTCTTGAAAAACCGTTCGGGGAGAATGATCCCTTCCGACCGAAGGGTGCGCAGCAGCGACTTGCAGATATCGACGGCCATCTTGTGCAGGCCCTTTGCGGGATCGCTCCGGGATAACTCCTGATGTTTATGTTCGTAGCTGTCGGAGATGTCTACCTGGCATATCCGTCTCAGGGCGGTATTACGGTAAACCTCCGCGAGGACCTCCACCTCGAGCCCCCAGTCGCCGGGGACCCTGCTGATCCGGGCAAGGCTCGCGTCCATGGAAAACTCCCCGGCAAGGATGTACCTGAAGCTATCGAAAAAGGTGAGTATCGGCAGATGACCCAGTATTTTTTGCAGGCTCCTGATGAGCGGCGTCATGAGGAGGCGGGTCACCCTGCCGTGCATCCGGTCCGTCACCCGCGTATAGAACCCTTTGCAGAAGTCGTAATCGAGGTTCGGGTTGACCACCGGGTAGCACAGGCGGGCGAGCAGGCTCTTCTCATAACCGACGATATCGCAATCATGGAGCGCGATGGCGTGCACGGCGGGACCGCCCAGGATATAACCTAAGGCCATCCAGACGGACTTCCCCTTGCCGGGCTCACCCGTGTGAAGGCCGCGTGATTCCATGTCCCCGCACAATTCGGTCAGGGCGGGCCCGTTATTCCAGATGACCTTCGTCTCCTGCGGGAGCGCCGAAAAGTACTCTTTGGCGTGCGTGAACTCCTCAATGGACGCGGGGCCGAGGGTGACGACGATCTGTCGTATATACCTGACCCCTTTCAGCTCCTCGATGATCGTCTGCAGGGCCTCCCCCCGCAACTCCGAATAGAGCGACGGCAGCACCAGCGCGATGGGCCGCTCGCGCGTGCACGCCTCCATCTGCGCGTCGATCGACTGGAGGACCGGTTTCCCCATCTTGTGAAAGTTGGCAATGACACCTGTCTGGTAGAAATCGCCCACCCAACACCTCCGGTGTACGAGTAAGCACCTGTGAAACGACCCGGCAATGGCTGGCGTGCTATAATCAATATAAGATCGGGCCTCCGGCCGGGCAACGACCAAAGGCGGCTTGCCCGGCCGGACACCATGTTTTACCTTATACGTGATGGCCCTCGTCATCTTCACCGACCTCGATGGGACCCTGCTCGACGGCGCCTATTCGTTTCAGGCTGCCCTGCCCGCGCTGACGCGCCTGCGGCAGGCATCCGCCCCCTGCGTCATCTGTTCGAGCAAGACCGCCCGTGAGATAGAGTACTACAGGGACAAGCTGCATAACCGGGACCCCTTCTCCTGCGAGAACGGCGGGGCGGTCTTGGTTCCGAGGGGGTACTTCGGGTCACCGGCCGGCGCCGGTGCCGGGACGGGCGCGTGCAAAGGAAAGAAGGCAGGCTACGATATCATCCGCCTCGGCACACCGTACGCCCGATTGCGGGAGGCCCTCGTGGCGCTGCGCGAAAAAGGCCATGTCATAACCGGCTTCGGGGATATGTCGGCCGACGAAGTTGCCGCCCTGACGGGCCTTCCCCCCGGCCAGGCAGCTATGGCAAAGGAACGGGAATTCGACGAGCCTTTCATATTCGAAGGCGGTGAGGCGGAGTTGGCGGAGATCAGCGGGGCTGCCCGTGAGATGGGCCTGGCCGTGAGCCAGGGGCCCCTGCTCTCCCATCTCAGGGGCGGCAACGACAAGGGAAAAGCCGTCGCCGTGATCGCGGACCTTTTCAAAAGGGCCTTCTGCGCCGGTGTCACCTTCGCGGCCCTGGGCGACAGCGCGGGCGACCTCCCCATGCTGGAGGCCGCGGACGTGCCGGTCATCGTGCAACGGCCCGACGGGACGTACGACCGGCGTCTCCAGGGCAGGGGCTTCGTCGAGGCGGGAGGCATCGGACCGGCCGGGTGGAACGAGGCGGTGCTCAGGCTGCTCGAAAAAGGATTCGCGGAAAAAGCGGGGGCCTAAAAACAGTCCTCCCCTCTCCGACAAAAGAAGCTACCCGAGCAGGAACTCAAAATCTTCCTTCGTAATCGCCCTGTCCGCGCCTCCTCCCGGCCCGTCCATGAGGGCGTGGTAGAGGCTCGCTTTCCGGTTCTTCAGGGCGGTCATCTTCTCCTCTATCGTGTGGCGCATGAGGAGCCGCGTCACGATCACTTTCTTCTCCTGGCCGATCCTGTGGGAACGGTCCGACGCCTGGTTCTCGACGGCCGGATTCCACCAGGGGTCGAGGTGGAACACGTAAGCCCCGCGCGTGAGGTTGAGGCCCCTGCCGCCGGCCTTCAGGCTCAGGAGGAAGACAGCGGGCGTCCGGCTGGCCTGGAACCCATCGACGATCCCCTTCCTCCTGCTCACCGGCGTCGATCCATCCAGGCGGAAAAGGGGCAGCCCTAATCCCCGGAGCTCCAGTTCCACGAGGTCGAGGAAAGAGGTGAACTGGGAGAAGACCAGGGAGCTGTGGGACGCGGCGCACAGCCCTCCCAGTTTTTCCTTCAGGAACTCTATCTTCGGCGCCGGCTCTTTCAGTCCCTCCACGAGAAGCGCGGGCGTGAGACATATCTGCCTCAATTTCATGATCGCCGTCAGCGCGATGATCCTCGCCTGCTCCGCCGCCTTCATACGGTAGGCCGCATCGACCGTCGAGCGCACCTCGGCCACCGTCCTGTTGTAGAATTTCTTCTGCTCTTCCGTCAGCTCCAGGTAAACGTCCCGCTCGATCTTCGGCGGAAGCTCTTTGAGGATGCGCTCTTTCGTGCGGTGCAGCACGAACGGCCTCGTGCGCTCTTTCAAACCCGGCAGGACGCTCGCCGCGTCGGCCCTTGCACGATTCTGGAACTCCCGGTAATCGCCGAGGAGACCGGGCACCACGGTGTCCATGATCGAGAAGTATTCGCCCAGGTGGTTCTCTATGGGCGTCCCCGTGAGGGCGACCTTGAAGAGGCCCTTCAACTGCCGCACCGCGTGCGTCGTATCGGCGAAAATATTCTTGATCATCTGGGCCTCGTCAAAAACGATCACGTTGAAGCGAAGCTGCTTCAGCTTCGCGATATGCCTTCTGACGAGACCGTAGCTGGCGATCAGGACGTCGTACTCCTCCGTCCCGGCCGCGTGGCGCCCGCCACGGTAGACACGGACGGACAAACCCGGATAGAACCGCTCGATCTCCCGCTCCCAGTTGAATATGAGACTCGGCGGCACGACCACCAGGGACTTGAGCCCTGTGGGCGCCGAGCCGGGAGGAGTGACCTTCCTTTCCTTGATCGCGGCCAGGAGGCAGATTGCCTGCACGGTCTTGCCCAGGCCCATATCGTCGGCCAGACAGGCGCCGAACCCGTGTTCATAGAGAAAGGCGAGCCAATGGTACCCCTCCCGCTGATACTGCCTCAGGTCCGTCCGCAAGGCGGGCAGCGGCCGCTCCTCGATGCCGGTGAACCGGGCGAGGCGCGCCATCAACGCCTCGTCCTCCGCGTTGAGGCGCACGGCGATGCCTTTCTTCCTGAGGGCGAAGAGGTCGATAATGCGCAGGCGGGGGATGGAGGTGACCTGTTTCGGCCCTACGCCCTTCTTCGTCCCACCCCAGAGACCGGCCACGAGCGCGAGGCCGCGCAGGCTCGCCTCGTCGAGGACCTGGATCGCGCCATTGTGAGTGACGACACCCTTGCGGGAGAGGGCCTGTTCCCAAAGCTCCCTGGGCAGGACCTCCCCGTTGCACCTTATTTCGGGACGGATCTCGAACCAGTCTATGGTGCCCCCGGTCGCATCGACCTCGAATTCCCAGGAGACGCGCTCGACGGGACGGCCGTCGAAGGAGAGCTCGATGCCCCTCTGTGCGGCGACCTCGTGGAGGAGATGGAGACGCCCGAGAAGCTCGTCCTCGCTTACCGACATGGGGGTGACGTGGGCCATCCGGTCGTAAAGGGCGGGCCCGAACATCTCGAAAGGCGTGGAGAAGAGCAATTTTTCCTTTTCCTTGTCTACCGTGATCACCTGCCATTCCTGACCCGTGAAATGGAGCTGCGTGTCCTCTCCCATGAAGACGGAAAGCGACCGCTTGATCAGGCTGCGGGCCTCGGAGGCGGACTGAAGGCGGCCGAAGACCTCCCCGTCGATGGCCCGCTTCAGGTGCTCGTCGACCGCCTCCCCCTTCTCCAACTCAAGTGCGCGAAACAGGGCGTCGTACAGGATGGGTTTCCGCTTCTTGGTCCTGATCGTCAGGGGGACACGCCCCAGCTCCACCGACCGGATGAAGGAGATGACGCCCTGCGAGGGCGAAAAGGCATACTCACCCGACAGGCATTGGGGCGTGATGGTGAACCTGCCCCGTTTGTCGGCGCTGATGACGAGCCTGTATCCGGTTGCGCGCGTGGCGCGGACCCGCGTCTCTTTCCCCTCGACCATGCACGTAAGCGACAAAAGCACATGGGCGACGTTGGGCCTTTTGATAAAGAACTGCATCGCCCTGAAGACCTCCAGGGGGATGTGGAATTGCCCGCTGTCCGTCTCCCTCAGACGGGCCGCCATTACCCGGTTCCTTCGACAGGCGGCCCCTACAAGCTCGAATGAACGCCACCCCTCGGTCCCGCCCACACGGGCCATCCGCGTGCGCTCGCAGTTGAAGACGAAATCGCCGATAAGAGTGCCTTCCACCCTCCTGTCTTTATCCAGCGAGCAGGCCTTTCGCGCGACGACCTCGTCTGCCCGCACATCCAGCTCCGTCCAGGTGGCGCATTCTGCGTCGCGCAGCCAGTCGATGCGCGATCTCCGCGACCCGGAGCCAAAGTAGACAGGATAACGGTTTTCCGCGCGCCTCAGGAATACGAAGAGCGGCAGGGACATCTCCTGTTTGTAGCCGGACCTCACGAGATAGGCGATTTCAGGCGGCAGAGGGCGGTCGGACCGCACGTCCCCGATCATCTTCCCGTCTCTCTCCACGGAGGCCCTCAGACCCTGCATCCCTTCGTCGACGATGATCTCGAATGGACCTTCCGCTTTCTGCACGGCCTCCGGCAGGTCCACGTGCACGGCCCTGAAGGGTGCGAACGGCACGACCTTGCCGCCTTCCGGCCTGCCTGGTCGTCTGAAAAGGTCCGCCTGGAGCCGGTCGCGATACGCCGGGTCCTCTCTCGTCATTTTGAAGACGTTCGGTTTGAACAGGTGGACAAGCGTCAGGAGGGCGCAGATGACGTGGCTGCACCGCCCGTAGCCGTCATGGTCCGGATGGGAGCAATGGAAGCCCAGATGGTCCCCCTCTTTCGAGACGCGCACGGTCGCGGGGCGCGACCTGGCGGAGGTGGGGTCCGTTGCCAGGTCGAGGGTGAGCACCGCGCCCTCCTCCCAACCGATGCCGGTGATCCGATGGTCCGTAAATAGCCTGAAACCCGTGAAGATGTCCCTTTTCCCCGCGTCCACGTAGACGTTGTTGGGAGGGAGTGCCGCCAGGGCTTCGACGAGAACCTGTTCAGAGGGTGTGAGCGCCATGTTAGTTGCTTAATACCTACCATAGAGAGGGGGGAACTTCAATTACCAGGGTTGAAAACCGAAGCCTTCTTGCGCACGGGCGGCCGGGTAACTACACTTAAAAGAGGCGATTTCAGGTGACATACCCCCGGGTGCTCCTGGTAAGACTTCCATGCAGGAAGATTTACCCCATAGGTCCTGTCTACGTCGCCGCCGCACTGCGGCAGGCGGAGCCGCTCATTCCCCTGCGCCTGCTCGACCTTGCCCTGATAGGGCCCGCCGCCCGGAAAAGGTTCCTGACGGAAACGATACGCCTGTTCCGGCCCGATGTCGTCGCCTTCTCGTGGAGAGACGTGCAGGTCTTCTCGCCGCAGGACATGGACGGGGCCATGAGGGACGCATTCACCTTCTTCTACGACCCTTCCTTTTCCCGGAAAGCACGGGCGGCCGCCTCCGGCCTCTTCCATATCTTCTCCTACCGCAACGCGCTGGCTGCCAATCTGTCCCTCCTTCGGACGGCCCGCAAAGCCGCCCCGTCGGCGCTCGTTGCAGTGGGCGGGCCGAGCATCAGGATATTCGAGGAGCCTCTGCGCCGCCACATGCCCGACAAGGTCCGCATGGTCCCCGACCTGGAACAGCTCTTTCCTCTCCTCGGCGTCCCGGCCCCGGAAAACCTCCTTGAGCCGATGCTCGACCTCGCGGCCCTGGAACGCATCTTCCCTCAATGGACCGCTTACCGGAGCGAGGAAATCGGTGTGCAGACCAAGAAAGGCTGCCCCCACAACTGCCTCTACTGTCTCTATGGCTTCCTCGAAGGCAGGCAGGTGCGCAGGAGGGGACCAGGCGGCGTGGTAAGCGAGGTCGAGGCGTACCACACGAGGTGGGGGGCGAGGCGCTTCTGGTTCACCGACGCGCAGCTCCTCTCGGATGCGAGTGATGAAAACCATTTGCACGAGGTCCTCGACGGCATCGCAGCGACGGGGCTCGATCTTTCGTGGTCGGGCTATATCAGGATCGACAAGCTGAAAGCCCCCCTCGCGCGGCTGATGGTGCGGACCGGCTTGCGGGACGTCGAAATCGCCCTCAATTCGGGTGCGCAGCCGGTGCTGGACGGGCTCAGGATGGGCTTTTCCGTGGACGAGGCAATGGAGGGATTCCGGGTGCTCCGGTCCGCCGGTTACACGGGGAGGGTAAAAGTGGACCTTTCGTTGAACAGCCCCGGTGAAACCACGGAGACGCTGAAGGAAACGATGAAGGTCGTCGACAGGGTGCGCGCGATCTTCGGCCCCGGCCTCGTCACCCCCGTCATCTTCTTTCTCGCGGTCCAGCCGCATACCGGCTTAGAGAAGAAAGCCCTGGAAGACGGCAGCCTCAGGAAAGGCTATGACCCGATTTCCGTATGGCCGTGGGATGTCCGCACCCTCATCTACAATCCCCCTCCCCTCGGCAGGATGATAGGCCGCTGCTGCGCCGACGCCTTCCGGCGCAGCGAGGGAGAGCGCGGGGACGCGGTCCTGGCGAACCTCGGGGCCGCGCTTTCGGACAAGGAGAGGAGAAGATGGTAAACACCGGCGTTGTCGTCAGCAGGATGAGGGTCTATTTCGGCTTTTCGCGCATGTCACACTCGGTGCTCGATATCGGTCATCCCGGCTTCGGGGCGCTCCTCGTCCTGGGCGCGTTCCCCCCCTTCCCTACCCTTGTCCTCGGACTCTTCGCCGCCTTTGCCGGGTTTACCGCCGTCTTCGCCCTCAACGACCTGATAGATTTCAAGGTGGACACGGAGCGGATCGAGAAGCATCAAAGGGAATTCGACGACTTCGACATAGACGTGCTCGGCCTCCGTCACCCTATCGCCCAAAAAGCGCTCTCCGTCACCCATGGGCTTATCTGGGTGCTCTCCTGGGGCATGCTTTCCCTGGCGCTTGCCTTCATGCTGAATCCGCTATGCTGCCTCATACTGGTCTGTGCCATCGCGCTGGAGGTCGCCTACTGCGCCCTGCTCAGGGTGACGCATTGGAAGACCCTGCTCTCCGGGGCCATGGTGGGGATAGGGGCGCTCGCGGGTGTCTTCGCCGTGGTGAGAGAGCCGCCATGGGCGTTCGTGCTCTTGCTTTTTGCCTGGTCTTTCGCATGGGAGGTCGGCGCCCGGAACATCCCGAACGACTGGACCGACCTGGAGGAAGACGTCCATCTGGGCATAAAGACCCTCCCGGTCCGCTACGGCAAGTCCGCATCGGCACGCATCTCCTTCGTCCTCCTCTGCGTCACCGTCCTGGCCAGCCTCCTCCTGCCCATCCCCGTCCCCTGCGCGAACATTGCCCTCTACGAAACCGGCGCGCTCGCAGCCGGCGGCTTCCTCCTCGTAGGCCCCGGCCGCCGCTGGATGAAAGAAAAATCCGTAAGCGCAGCCATGGCGCTGTTCAACAGGGCCTGCTTTTATCCGGCGGCGATGCTGGTGGTGGCGGTAATATCGCTATAGTGAAAAAGGGCCGGCCGGGTTAATTTCGGCACCTATCATCAAAATTTCCTCCGGCCGGGGGATGAGCCTTATTTATATCGTACACCTACAAGCAGTGCACTTCGCCTTTTCGCAATTCTTACTGAATACCGCAAGTAAGGTGGCAAAGAGCCTATGAAGCCCCGATGTGATTGCCGTTTGCTTCGCGTGGAGCACGAGACCGGCTCTCCACTACGCTATGTGCTGATCATAAAGCTGGCGGAGGAATCTACCTCCAGGGAAGAAGGATTTGACTCCTCCGGTAAACGGGACAGAAGGTTATTGGTCAAGCGTTAAGTGACGTTGTAGCGACTAGTAAATAATACTAAAGTTTTTAAATACATTTCCGATAATGCAGTTAAGAAGGCCGACGGCAACTCGGGATTTAGGAGAAAACCATGAAAACTGTAATCATAGGAGCAGTTGTTGCGCTTTGTTTCGCTTCGGTCATTCCATCCCATGCGAGCGCTTCCACCGGCTTCACGGCCGCTTCCGGATACAGCATCAACTCCGATGAAGCCGCGGCCGTCAAAGCAGTGGCTGATTCCGTGAAGAAGGGGGTCCCGCGGCCCGGCCTCGTCGTCTTCTTTAGCACCTCCGGCTACGACAGCCCGATCGTTGCGGCGCAGATGCGCAAGCAGTTGCCAAACACCCGCATTTTCGGCGCCCATTCCTACAAGGCCGTTTTCAGCGACCGAGGCTTTCATCGAGGCGTGAAGGGGGCAATCGTTGCCCTGGGCCTGGCGAACCCTGGCGTGGCCTTTGGGTTGAGCGGTACCGAGGTCGAATCTGCAGGGGCCGTCAGCGGAAAGGTCGACTACAGTCCCACGGACGAGGGCGCCCTCCGGGAAATCGCGCGACAAACCGTTCTCGCAGCAGCGAAAGATGCCGGCAAACCACTAACGCAAACCCCGAGCCTTGTCCTGATCTCTACCATGAACGGCTTGGAGAACTTCCTGATCGACGCGATTCAGCAGACGTTCGGCGGCAACGTGCGGCTCGTGGGCGGAACCGCGATCGACAACAACTTCGACACCGGAGGGGTGTTCGCCAATGAAAGGTTTTACAAACACGGCATGGTAGTGGCGCTCGTCTATGGTGGGGAAAAATCGATAGGCAACTACTTCCTCACCGACTATTCCAGGTCCAAGAACGCCTTAGTAACGGCGACGAAGGGTCGGCGGACGATTGTCGCTCTTAACCAGCGCCCCGCTTTGGACGTCTACAACGATTGGATCGGCGGGAAGCTCGGTTCCCGGCCGGCGAGTGGGGCGGAGGACGTCGGGGAGATCGCACGCATGAGGCCGCTCGCCCTAATCCGGAAGCTGCCGAAGGGCCTGACAGGGGTCGTGACCAACCTCACGCTCAAGAAGACCTCAGAGGGCGCGCTGATTCAGGCGACCGACGTCCACGAGGGGGAAAGGTTCACCGTAACGGATGCGGACAGGAAGACCCTGATCGAGCGGGCCGGGTATACGTTCAAACGGGCCATGGACACGGCATCGATAAAGTCGAACGCGATAGCCGGAGGAATCCAAATGTATTGCAAGGGCGCAGCCTACGTCGGCCTGGCCGGCAACGAAACCGACCTCTCCGAGATGGTGGTGATGTTGAGGGAGCGGGCGTACGGCAGGCCGTTTATCGGTTCATTCTCGGGCGGCGAGCAGGGGAGTCACGAGGGGCTCGGACTGTTTCTCGGCAACTTTATGAACTCAACCGCCGTCTTCGCCAAATAGAGGGCTGGTGGCCATTGGCATATCAGGAGGAAGGGATGAGCTCGATAAAGAGGTTACTCTTCGGCGCAGCGGTCGTTCTTGTCGTGACTTCGTTTTCTGCCGGGGCCAATGCAGAGAAGAAAATTGGGATACTGACGTTCAGCGGGGAGGCTCGCTACGTCGAGGCAAAAAAAGGCATTGAAGATACGCTAAGAAAAGGCGGCTTTGCAGAACCCAAAGCAACATTTATTGTGGAAGATGCGGCTGCTAACCAGGCCCAGGCGGCTAAGCTCGTGCAGAAGTTTGCTGCGGCAAAATTGGATCTGATTATTACATTGGGCACTTCCGCAACTGTAGCCATGAGCCGGGAGATCCAGGACGTGCCGATAGTGTTCAGCGTTGTCTATGATCCTGTGGAGATAGGAACAGCGAAGTCATGGAAGAGCTCGGGAAACAACACTACCGGCAGCAGCTCCAAGATTCCCATGTCGAGGCTCATGGAAACCCTAAAAAACTTCCCAAAGGTGAAGAGACTGGCGGTTCTGTATACGCCGGGTGAGAAAAACTCCGAGTTGACGCTGAAGGACCTCCAGAGTATTCAGGGAAGATACGCGATCAAGGTCATCCCGGTTTCTTTGACTACGATTGAAGAGATAAGTCAACTGCTTCCGAAAGTATTGCGCAGTGTAAACGCGGTGTATGTCACCGGCGCCAATCTGGTCAACGGTCAGATATCGATAATCGTAGATATGGCGATCAAGGACAAAGTAATCACTGTAACGCACCTCGACGATCTGGTCGATAAAGGGGTATTGGTGGGCGTCTGCGCAAATGCGTATTCCATGGGCCAGGTTGCCGGCGAAAAGGCGCTGAAGATCCTGAGGGGCGCGAAGCCGTCGTCTATTCCCGTAGGAACTGCAAGAAAGGTCGACGTCCTCCTGAATGCGATAACGGCAAAAAAAGGCAACTATCAAATTCCGGCAACTCTTATGAGGACAGTCACAAAAAAATAGAGTAGGAGAAGAAAATTTGGCTGCCACCCTGATGGGCGAAAGACAAAGGTTCGTAAAGCCTTATAGCAAAGGCATCTGGTACAAATTTCTGAAAGGGATATTTTTGATCCTTTTCGCCAGCACCATTGCGTTAAGCACCGTCATTGCAATAAGTGAAGAAAAAACGCTCAGCCGGTCCCTATTAGCCAAGGGCGAGAATCTGGCATCCTATGTAGCAGCACTCAGCGAAGAGCCCTTGATAGAGAAAGACAGCGTTTTGTTGGATTCGATCGTGAGTAAAGCGAATAAAGATGAAGACATCATGTCCTGTATTATCCACGATGAGCAGGGAAACACCGTTACCTCTCAATATGCCAGTATCAACTACAAGTTACCGAGACTAAACGCTATCATAGAAGGACTCCCGAAAGAAAGTGAGGTTGAAGATGTCTTGGCGGCTATTAGGAACAGAGAGGCCGTTACGGAAGTTTCTGTTCCGATTCTCGCCGGCGCCTATACTATCGGAAAAGTCAGTATGCTCCTGTCGCAGCACAATATCCGCAAGCAAATAGTCCACACTGTAATATTTGTTCTGGCTTTGAACGTCATCGTAGCGATTCTCCTCGGCGCCGTGGTGTTTATCGTCTCAAGACGTATACTTTTCAATCCCATCACGGAGCTTTCCCGTGCCATAGCCAAGCTTGCCAAGGGTGACCTATCTGCGAGGGTCGGCATTAAGGCCACGGGAGAAGTGGGGACGTTGCTTGAAGGCTTTAACCAGATGGCCGAAGACCTGGCCAAGACGACCGTCTCGAAAGGGTATGTCGATAATATCCTCATGAGCATGACCAACTTGTTGATCGTCGTCTCGCCGGAAAACATGATCATAAGAATAAACGCCGCTACCTGCATACTTCTGGGATATGAAGAGAAGGAACTGGTCGGGCACGCGGCCGAAATTATTTTCGGAAGGGCAGGATCAGAAAAAGAACCGTGGATGAAGACTATATTGGCAGAGAAACGTATCAGCAACATGGAAGCAACGTATATAACAAAAGATGGCCGCGAAATACCCGTCCTCGTGTCAGCCTCGGTCATGTATGACGCCAACGAGGCAATTAGTGGAATAGTCTATGTGGCTCAAGATATCACCAGGCACAGGCGGGACGAAGAATCTCTCAAGAAGGCCAAGGAGGCGGCTGAAGCGGGAAGCCGCGCAAAGAGCCAGTTCCTTGCCAACATGAGCCATGAGATTCGGACGCCCCTGAACGGCATCATCGGCATGACCGGTCTTCTCCTTGATTCCGATCAAACCCCGGAACAGCACGAGTACACGGAGGTTCTCCGCAAGAGCGGAGAGAACCTGCTTTCCCTTATCAACGATATCCTGGACCTCTCCAAGATCGAGGCCCGCAAGCTGGACCTGGAGGTCCTCGACTTTAACCTGCGCACCACAGTGGAAGAGACGGTAGACGCGCTTGCTGTCAAGGCGGACGAGAAGGGCCTGGAACTCACCTGCCTGGTTGACCCCGATGTCCCCTCATCTCTTCGCGGCGACCCTGGCAGACTCAGGCAAATCCTCTTGAATCTGGCAAACAACGCGATCAAGTTCACAGACCGGGGCGAGGTTGCCGTCAGGGTATCGCTGGCTGAAGATACCGGCCAGAGGGCGACAATCCGCATCAGTGTCCGTGACACAGGAATCGGGATCCCGCAGGACAAGCTAGCGAACCTTTTTTCACCTTTTACGCAGGTGGACGGCTCTACTACCCGCAAGTACGGAGGTACGGGCCTCGGCCTTTCCATCTCCAAGCAGCTTGCCGAACTGATGGAGGGACGGGTGGGGGCGGAAAGCGAGGAAGGCAGAGGGTCCACTTTCTGGTTTACCGCAGTCCTCGAACGGCGACCTGATACAGACAGGTTGTTTTCTGTGCCTATTGACATCACCGGAGTGCGGGCGCTCGTGGTAGACGACAACCAGACCAACCGCCTGCTGGCAACAACGCTTTTGCAGTCCTGGGGCTGCGTCACCGGAGAGGCGGCGGATGGGAATGGCGCCCTCATTGAGTTGAGACGTGCTGTCAATAAAGGGGAACCATATCGGCTCGCCGTTCTCGACATGCAGATGCCCGGAATGGACGGGGAAACGCTTGGACGATTGATTAAGGCCGACCCGGACATCGCGCCAACAGAGATGGTAATGATGACCTCCCTGGGCCAGAGGGGGGATGCCAAGCGATTTGAGGAAGCCGGATTTGCCGGCTACCTCGTCAAACCTGTCCGCCAACGCCAGATGCTGGATGTAATCTCCCTTGCCCTGGACCGCAGAACGGCGGGTGCAAGCCCGAAGATCATCACGCAGCACAGCGCGGCCAAATTCCGCGTATCCCGCGCAAGGATCCTGGTAGCCGAGGACAATGCCGTCAACCAGCTCGTGGCGCTCAAGATTCTTGAGAAGCTGGGCTATCACGCCGATGTCGCTGCCACCGGGAAAGAGGCCCTTGCCGCGCTCTCGAATATCCCCTACGACCTGGTGCTCATGGATTGCCAGNNTGCCAGATGCCGGAAATGGACGGTTTCGAGTCCACGCTGGCTATCCGCAGGGGTGAGGCAGGGGAAGGCCGCAGAGGAACGCCCGTAATCGCCATGACAGCGCGGGCCATGCAGGGCGACAGGCAGAAATGTCTGGAATCAGGGATGAATGATTACCTTTCCAAGCCGATTGATTCCGGGCTTTTGGCAAAGACCTTGGAGCAATGGCTGGCGCAAGAGACGGGCGGTTCCCACGACGAACCTGCCCCTGATAATACCCAAGCGCGAGAAGTTCCTATCTTTGATAAGGCAGCCCTCGCCGACAGGTTGATGGGAGACGAAGAGTCAATCGGTATGGTAATAAACACATTCCTTGAGAGCACACCCCAGCAAATCGAGGCCCTGACCGGACACGCCGGAGTGGGAAACACGGAGAGCGTCCATCAACAGGCCCACTCGATCAAGGGCGCCGCGGCGGCCGTGGGAGGCGAGGCCATGCGTCGGGTGGCTTTTGAAATCGAGAAAGCCGGACGGGCGGGGGATATGGAAAGGGTCAAAACCATGATACCACAATTGCAGGATCGGTTCGCGGAGCTAAAACGGAATATGAAAAGCGAGGTTGCCTACCTCCGAGAACCGTGATCCATTCCGGTGGCCAATGTGCACAGGGTCATTGTCGATCACCGCTGTGTCCGGGAAGAGCTTAACTTTTACATTTGCCTGCGCGTGCTTCCTGTCGCCCCTGGTTGTCATGCCTCCATGTCACCCCTCCTTGACACCCCTGGTTGTCGCTTTGACAGAAACTCGGGAAACTGAGATGATTTGTGAGCACCCCTCCCTCCCTGCGGTCGGGTGGGTACCGTGCGCTTGAAAGCCGGTCTCACGTGACCCGTAAACCGGCTTTCCGCTCTTTGATAATTGAGGTCCCACTCACGCCAGAGCGTATGTCAGGAGGCCGGAGGGAATTTCGATGGATTTCGCCGTGATCAAGGAACCGCGAGCCGCAGCGTACTGCTGTACGTGAGGACTCGCGGTACCGATGAGACAGGCGAAAGGCGCGAAATT
>PLSJ01000267.1 GCA_003165115.1 Syntrophaceae bacterium
CCATGAGCCAGTTGATGGCCCTTTTCGACAGCTTGCCTATGTAGTACCTGCCTATGGAGGCAAGGATGAGGCTGTAGCCCATGGCGAAGCTGAGCGCCAGAGCCACGGCGAAGGCCTGGTCGAAAAGGGTGAATTCGTAGGAGCCGAAGATGGGGACGCACCTCTCGATGACTCCTACAAAGAAAGGCGTCAGGAGGATGCTCACAAGGCCGGAGATGAAGGCGCCCTTGAACCCCACCTCGGAGATCACGATCTTGCCTTTCAGGGTCAAAAGGTTCTCCGGGAGGTCGTTCCCGTGCTTCTCCGCGAGGAAATAGTTCTGCACGATGGAGACCACGTCGATGAAGCTCTTCGGCCGGATGGAGCCGCCAAGCCCGATCGGCGTGATGTCGTTCGATTTGTCGCCGTCCTTGTGGCTCATAGGCCCAGCACGAACTTCAACATGCACCCGCCGTAGGCTATCGCGACGGAGAGGAAGAAGAGGAGGACGCCCGCCACGATCCTCTGCCGGTAAACGCCGATGAAGAAGGCGAGGAAGAGAGCGAAGGAGGCGAAGAACTTCGCCCAGAAGCCCTGGAGCACCGCCTGAAAAAGCACTCGCCACAAGGACATGTACTGAGCGTGGGACATGTAGGTGAGGGGGTTGAGGTAGTCGATGAAATGGGCGGCCGTCATAACGGGATGATCCCCTTGACGAGCGGCGGGCCGCCCGCTTTGATCGCTTCGAACTCGGCTCGGTTCTCGAAGGCGCTCGCCTTGATCGGTACGAGGAACGCCCTCTTGGGCTTTCCCTGTTCTACCTGGATCTCATATCGCCGGGTCGTGTAGGCTTTTCCCAATTCGGACGTAAGCATATCCGATTTCCTCAAGCTCTCGACGATCCTCCTCAGCGCTTTGTCCTTGTCCGTGTCTCTGAGCAGTGTGATGTCGATGATGTTTCTCTCGGCCGCCATGGCGCCCGCCGTCTCGTAGAGGAACGTCGGATCGCAGTAGACCGCGTCATCGACGGAGAAGGCGCGGAAGGCGCTGCCCGTCTGTGTCACGTTGACAGTCGCGCCTACCCTGCGGAGGATCTCTTTGCAGTCGAACCACTCCTCCCACGCGAAGGAAGCGCGCTTCTCGGCCTGCTCGATCTCCAACTGACGGGCCTTGCCGTCCGCTTCCTTGAGCAGTTCGGATAACGGATCGGTTGCCGATTGATGGTGCTCTCCTATGGCCTTCGCCACCATCTTGAGCCAGTGAGCGTCTTTGTCTTTCTCGAATATCTCTTCTATGATGGAGACGCTCGTCAGAGGGTGGTCCGCCTTCACGTATTTGCCCTGGCTCCTGAGCTGGGGGATTTTCCCCAGGTCGTGGCCGAGGGCAGCTATGATCACGACAGGGATGTATCCTACCGGGTCATCATAGGCGTCCATGAGAAGCCGGAGGGCGATGCGAGCGACGTTGAAGGTGTGGTCCCGGAGGGTGACCTTTGAGAGGATGTCGCCCATGCGGGTTGCCGTTTTCTTCTCAGAATCGGCGATCGTATCGACGACAGAGGGACAGCCTCCGTACTGTTCGAGAATCTCCATGATCCTGTTGATCTCCTCCAGCATGCCGCCAAGAGTTTCCTTGTGGGGCTCGATCACCTCGCCGTAGAAGGCCTGGACCGTCATAACGGCTTTGCCGCTTGCGGACCGGTCTTCTGCGGTGCCCGCGTCTTCGCCGGGCGGCGACGAAAGAGCCGTCTCTTCGGGTCCCGAAGCTGCTTTCGCAGTTTCTTTAAGAGCGCCGGCCGGCTTGAACGAGCTGTTGTATTTGATCCAGATGGGGCAGAGGTCGTCGAGAGACAGGACAATCTTTACGGCTGGAGGCTCCTTTTCCCGAAGAATCGCGAATATCGCCCTCAACGTCTCGAACATGCTTCGCCCTATTTGGCGGCCGACAGCCTTCTGATCTTATCGAAGACCACGTTTGACTGCGCCTCCGACAGGTCGAAGACTGACCTTTTGCCTGGGATTGTCTTTTCCGGTCCATCTCCGTCTTTCTTTTTGAAAGAAGTCAGCTCGAACAGAAGGTCCCCCGGCTTCTGACCCCGCTTCCCGGCAGCCGTATCGAGGAGGTAAAGCAGCTTGTCCTGGAGTGTCGTGCTCACCTCTACGGTGAGAGACTCCTTCTCGATTAATCTGAAGAGCCCTCGGTTGATGAAATCGAGCTTGGCCGCGTGGATAAGAAAGCCGACGCTTCTTCTTATGGTGATGGATTCGATTTTCCCCACCACCTGGAAGGTATCGAGCCTGATGGTCTTCATCCTGCCCTTGTAGCGTTCCAGCTCATCGACGGCGGCCATCGCCCCCGACAATTCGATCTGTACCGAAATGGTCTTCTTGTTTACCGCGTAGCCGGCTATCCTTCCGGTTCCTTTCATGGTTTGAACCCCTCGGGAAGCGCATCAGGCGCGACGTCGTCTCTTTCCAGCGCGACGGGCCTCAGCCTTCCGAAAATGATGACGTCCACCTCCGCCTTGCCGTTTGACAGACACCGAACTATCCCTCTAAAGTCCCGGTATTCTCCCGACAGGATGCGGACTATTGACCCCGCCTCCACGCCGGACTTGGGAACAATCGTCTCGCTCAGCCCCAGGAATCTGCCCACTTCCTCGTCTTCTATCGGGGAGACATTCCGAATGTAGCCGGAGATCGAATCGAGGTAGCGCAACTCCTCCGATTTCGGGTCGTAGGTCACCACGTACTCCCCGATGAGGGCTTTCTTAGCCGCCACGCCGTGGAGACCCAAAACCTCGACCACTCGCTTTTCTTTGCCCTTCACCACGTGCAAAAGGTAAGGCATCTGATCCCTCCCGAGACGTCGTATGATACCTGTATATCGATATTACTTCCCTGGTCGCGATACCTGGGCGATATTCTCATAGGCAAGAGCCGAAGGCATTGATGACCCTACGACGAAGGGGCGTGCAAAGTTGGCAGCGTCGAAAAAGATGCCAGATACTCCGTTATGGTCCCTTCATGCATGGAGAAGGGCTTACCCCGGATTTCACGCCTTGCTTTGGACTTTGGCCACTGCCGGACTATTGCGTACTTTGCCGGAGTGGCCCAGTTCCCACAGGAGAAAGCGTTAGCATTCTCGATCTGATGTTGTCGTCGTTTGCACTACGACTGATGCTCGCGGTTAACGGGACGCCGTTGAGCATTGCCATGCGAAAGCACGCCCGGTATGAAGTTCACCAGGAACCCGCTTTTAGGCGACCCAGTGCACCGTCTCGTTGGCTGACCCTTTGTCTTTAACCAAAATGTCGTGCGGTGGTTGGCCTGCTGGACATGCACGTGCGCAAGCTTCGCATTTGATGCCGAGGTCGTCTCTAAGACGCTGTTGGGTCGCTCCGCAAATTCGTTGATCGTGGTCTTTGAGCGACAAGGCCCCTGCGGGGCAAGCTTCGGTGCATTTCCCACAGTTGGTGCAGATGTCTTCGGGCGCCCGTTCCTGGTCGGTGACCAAAGCGTCCGTGAGCAGAACCCTGAGGTGCACCCAAGGTCCCCATGTACGATGCAGGAACAGGAAGGACTCGCCCAATTCCCCCATATCGGTCACTGCAGCAAGGCGTTTGAACGAGATGCCGCATTTGCCCGGGTAAGGTAAGATGACGGACTTGTTACCGAGATGCGCAAGCTGTCGCTCGATGCTTTCGATGGTAGATTTGGCATGAAGATCGGCAGCACAGTTATTGCCGGCACGTTCAGCGGCAAAGGGGAACCAAGCCCACTCAAGTGACGCGGTGATGTGATGCGCTGCAATCAACACCGTGCGGGCGCCAGGAAAGAAACTGCGGATCAACGATATTCCCTCAGGAGAGTAACTTGTCAATCGGGGCCACACATAGAT
>PLSJ01000227.1 GCA_003165115.1 Syntrophaceae bacterium
GCAACATCGCGAACATCAGGGGCGATATCGTGCCGTATATCAGGCTCCGGTCCGAGTTCAGGATAGCGGGCGACGCGCCCGAGATCGAGCAGATAGTCATCACGGGGGTGAACGGCGAGAGGATCGGTCTTGTGGTGGACCACGTCATAGGGGAACACCAGACGGTGATAAAGAACCTGGGAAAGATATACAAGGACGTGGAGACCGTATCGGGNNTGGGCGACGGCACGGTGGCGCTGATCGTGGATGTGGCAAAGCTGGTAAGAAACGCGGAGATGACGGAGGCGGCATTCAACTAATAATTGACTTCATCTCTTTCTTTAAGGAGATGCACACCTGGGGACTTGCCGTCACAGATGTAAGCCCTACCTCAATGGTGAGGGGCGGACATGGAGTGGAACCAAATGTTTAGGAACATGGGTCACCATCAATATCAAGCGGCCCATCAATCAATGCATCGATGCGGCCAAGCGGCTGGCAAGGGGTGATACGAGCGTCACTATCGATTCCACGAGCAACGATGAAACCGGCATCCTGATGGGAGCCATGAAGGTTATGACGGAGAATATCGGAGCCCTCGTGACCGACGCGAGCATGTTGATAAACGCGGCGGTTCAGGGCAAATTAGGCACGAAGGCCGATGCGTCGAGGCACGAAGGGGACTTCCGGAAGGTCGTCCAGGGCGTCAACGATACCCTGGGTTCCATAGTGGAATTTATCGACGAGATGCAGAACCCGGCCATGATCATCGACAATGACTTCAATGTGTTCTACATCAACAAGATAGGGGCCCAGGTCGGAAACCGTCAGCCGCAAGATTTGCTGGGCACGAAGTGTTACGATCATTTCAAGACCTCCGATTGCCATACGGCAAGGTGCGCCTGCGCAAAAGCGATGCAGGGAGGACATGAGGCGTCCAGTGAGACGGACGCCCACCCCGGTACCCTCAATCTCGATATCGCGTACTCGGCGGTGCCGATAAGAGACAAGGAAGGAAAACTCGTCGGGGCGCGGGAATTCATCATGGACCACACAGCTATCAAACAGGCGACACGCGTGGCCGACAAGGTCAAGACGTTCCAGGACAACGAGGTGGAGAAGCTGCTGACCGCCTTTGAAATGTTGGCGCAGGGGGATATGGGGTTCGATCTCGCGGTCGATGCCGGGGACGCAGATACCGCCGTGGTCAAACAGTCCTTCGACCGGCTGGCGGCAGCAGCCGGCATATGCCGGAATGCGGTGAGCACAATGGCCACGGACGCCGGGATGCTCTCCAGGGCCGCCGTGGAAGGGAAGCTCGCCACCCGCGCCGACGCAAGTAAGCATCGAGGCGACTTCCGGAAGATCGTCCAGGGCGTGAACGACACCCTCGACGCGGTGATCGGACCGCTCAATGTGGCGGCCGAGTATGTGGACCGCATCTCCAAGGGCGACATCCCGTCGAAGATCACCGACTCTTACAACGGCGATTTCAACGTGATTAAGAACAATATCAACACGCTCATCGAAAGGCTGTCGGATGTGGTCGCCAACATCAAGATGGCGGCGGACAATGTGGCATCGGGCAGCCAGCAGATGAGCTCTTCTTCACAGCAGATGTCCCAGGGTGCGACGGAACAGGCGGCATCGGCCGAAGAAGTCTCCTCCTCCATGGAGCAGATGGTCTCCAACATAAAACAGAACGCGGACAACGCGCAGCAGACCGAAAAAATGGCCCTCAAGGCTGCCCAGGACGGAAAGGAAGGCGGACACGCGGTCATGGAAACGGTAAACGCCATGAAGGAGATCGCAAACAAGATATCCATCATCGAAGAGATCGCCCGCCAGACAAACCTCCTTGCCCTGAATGCAGCCATAGAGGCAGCACGGGCAGGAGAGCACGGCAAGGGATTCGCGGTGGTGGCAACGGAAGTGCGCAAGCTCGCCGAAAGAAGTCAGATCGCCGCGGGCGAGATCAACAGGCTTTCCGGGAGCAGCGTGGAAGTGGCGGAAAGGGCCGGCGAGATGCTTGCCAGGATAGTCCCGGATATCCAGAAAACAGCCGAATTGGTGAGTGAGATCAATGCCGCGAGCAACGAGCAGAACTCCGGCGCCGAGCAGATCAACAAGGCCATACAGCAGCTCGACCAGGTGATCCAGCAGAACGCCTCCGCGACGGAAGAGATGGCTTCGACGTCGGAAGAGCTGTCGAGCCAGGCGGAACAGCTCATGGAAGTCCTTGAGTTCTTCAAGATAGAAGGCGACAGCGGCGCAAGGAAAAAGGCATCTTCCCTTCGCCAGAAGAACGTCCGCCACGCATCGCATGACGTGAGGCCGATGGCTTCCAGGGCAGGAGACGAAGGCGCGCGCGGGATCAGGGTTGACCTCCGGACGGGCCGTGACGGGCTGGACGACGAATTCGAGAAACTTTAACCGATAGTCCACCGGGCATAAGGCGGCTCGCGGCCCTTGCCCGGTGCAAGTTCTCCGTTGTTTCGAGAGGATGTGTGTATGATACAGGACGATACCCAGCAGGGTACGATGGTCACCTTGTCCAATAAGGACTTCTCCCGTCTCAGGGCGTTCATCTATAAAGAGTGCGGCATTAATATAGTCGACTCGAAAAGGACGATGCTGGAGGCGCGTCTCCAGAAGAGACTGAGGAAGCTCGACCTCGCATCCTTCTCGAAGTACTGCGATTACCTCTTCAGCCCAAACGGGATCAGAGAAGAGCTGACGGACATGATAGACCAGGTTACCACGAACAAGACGGATTTCTTCAGGGAACCCGCCCATTTCGACTACCTCCGGCACAAGGTGCTGCCCGAGCTCGGCAGGGCCGGAAGCACCGTCGCCGTATGGAGCGCCGGCTGTTCGAGCGGAGAGGAGCCCTACACGCTGGCGATGGTGTTGAAGGAGTTCGGCTGTGATTTCACCATCCTCGCCACGGATATATCGACGCGTGTGCTCGATAAGGCAAAGCTCGGCGTCTACGACGAAGAGAGGATAGACCCCATTCCTCCCGGGCTGAAAAGGAAATACCTCCTGGCGAGCAAGGACAGGATAAAGAGGCTCTATCGCGTCGCACCGGAGCTGAGGGCGCACGTGAGGTTCAGGAGATTGAACTTCATGGACGGCGACTTTGGCTTTCGGGAACCCCTGGATGTCATCTTCTGCAGGAACGTCATCATATATTTCGATAAACCGACGCAGGAGAGGCTCCTGCGCAAATTCTGCAAGTGCCTGGCCCCTGACGGGTATCTCTTCATGGGCCACTCCGAGACGCTCTTCGGCATGGACGTGCCGTTGGTCCAGGCGGCGCCCACCATATACAGGAAAGCCTCATGAACGTCTTTCTGCGGCCCGGCGGACTTTACATATCGGACGAACCCGCCGTCGTCTCCACCATACTCGGTTCCTGCGTGAGCGTCACGATATACATCGGGAGATTAAGGAAGGGCGGCATCTGTCACGCCCTCCTTCCAAAAAGGCTGACCGGGGACGACGCGGGGACGTTCCGCTACGTCGACAGCGCCATCTCCTATATGCTTCGGAAGTTCGATACGAGAGGTATAAAAAAGAAGGAGATGGAGGTGAAGCTTATCGGCGGGGCGGACGTGTTCGACCATGTGGACAGACAGACGAAATCGGTGGGACGGCAGAATATGGAGGCCGCAATGAAGATTTTAGAAAACGAGCACCTCAACCTCAGTCTGTCCGACGTCGGCGGCAGCCTGGGGAGGAAGATATATTTTTACACCGATACGGGCCGGGTCCTGCTCCAACGCATAAAGAGAATAGACGGGACGGCCCTGTGATGGACAGGATCAAGGTCCTTATCGTCGATGACTCGGCGGTCGTCCGTCAGGCAATGACGGATATACTGTCGTCAGACCCTTCCATCGAGGTGGTAGGGGCGGCCAGGGACCCTTACCAGGCCGTGGAGAAGCTGAAAGAGGTGGTCCCCGACGTGATCACCCTCGATGTGGAGATGCCCCGTATGGACGGCATCACCTTTCTCCAGAAGATCATGTCCCAGCACCCGCTGCCCGTGGTGATGGTCTCCTCTTTGACGGAAAACGGATCGGAGACCACCTTCAAGGCGATGGAATACGGCGCGGTGGACATCATCCAGAAGCCCAAGCTCGGGGTAAAGCAATTCCTGGAAGAATCGAGGATCATCATCTGTGACTCGGTGAAGGCGGCTTCCCGGGCACACATGAGAAAGGCCGTCCCGAAAACCCTCCATGTGCAGCCCAAGCTCACGGCGGATGCGGTTATCTCCAAGCCGACAAGCAAGGCCATGGTGCAGACCACGGAGAGGGTGGTGGCGATAGGCGCGTCCACCGGCGGGACGGAAGCCCTGAAGGTATTCCTGGAGGCGCTTCCCCAGGACGCGCCGGGCATGGTCATCGTCCAGCACATGCCCGAGCACTTCACGCGCGCCTTTGCAAACAGGCTCGACGGCATATGCAGGGCCTCGGTCAAGGAGGCGGAGAACAACGACACGGTCATGAGGGGGAGGGTGATCATCGCGCCGGGCAACAGGCACACCCTGCTCAAGAGAAGCGGCGCCCGTTACTACGTGGAGGTCAAGGACGGGCCGCTGGTGTGCAGGCACAGGCCATCGGTCGATGTCCTTTTCCGGTCCACGGCCAGGTACGCGGGGAAAAACGCCATAGGGGTCATCATGACCGGTATGGGCGACGACGGGGCGAGGGGCATGCTCGAGATGAAAGAGGCGGGGGCATACACCATAGCCCAGGACGAAGCCTCCTGCGTCGTGTTCGGGATGCCCAAGGAGGCGCTAAAACTGAAGGCGGTGGACAGCGTCGTCGGGCTTGAGGCCATTGCGGGGATGGTATTGTCTCATGCCTAGCCCATCTTCCGCAGTTCCAGAGTTG
>PLSJ01000080.1 GCA_003165115.1 Syntrophaceae bacterium
GCCTCGAACGGGGAGGTGTTACCGCCATGTGACGGCAGGCGCGGGCGCGAGTAACCGGTCAAGCCAGGGTAAGCGGCACAATGGGCGACGAGAAATGAGCGCACCGGGAATCGCTGATTCACGAAAGACCTGCTTGACAGGTCCGCAGCTATCCGTTACAATGGGCGCATGTCGACGAATTCATTGAAAATCGCCTATAAAGTCTGGCTTGACTGCAACGGGAAGGCCTTTGGTGAGGGACCGGACAGGTTGTTGCAGAGGATCGAGGCGGCCGGGTCGCTGCACAAGGCCGCCGCCGACATGAAGATGTCTTACAGGAAAGCCTGGCTCATGCTCCAGGCCATGGAGCGGAGGCTCGGATTTACCTTGCTTGAACGGAAGGTGGGCGGTGTCTCCGGGGGAGGCTCACGGCTCACGCCGGAAGCGCGTGACTTCATGAAGCGTTATGAGGCCTTCAGACGGGAAGTCGAAGAATCGCTCGAGGAAATCTGTCGCACGCACTTCGGGTGAAGACAAGGCAATCATCAGCGCACAACCTGTCCCTGTACATTATTCCGTGTAAACCCACACGGTGCTCAGAATATCTCTGCGGCACAAACGTGCAAGAGATCTCATGCCCGTTTGTGCCGCAGAGTCACTACCTTCCGGGAATCGACCGCGGCTGCACCCGCAGTTAATCGATCGCGATCATGACGTTGCTCGCCTTGACGACTGCGTATACCGGCGATCCCTGGGCGAGCTTCAGTTGCTCCGCGGACGTCTTCGTGATGATGGAGACCACTTCGGCCCCTCCGGGAAGCTCGACGACGATCTCGGAATTCACCGCGCCGTGGCTCACACTCTTCACCTTGCCCTTCAATACGTTTCTCGCGCTTATTTTCATACTAGCCTCCAGGTTTGTTATTTCCTCACCTCAATCTGCGAAGGTATTCTAATACCCGCACGACAAAATGCAAGGGCCGTCTGCCTCCGGGAGAAAATCAGAATGGATAATAGCGGAAACAGGCCACCACGGTGTTCATCGTCAGGTTGCGCAGGCCGAAGACGTCGACGCGCGTATAGGCATCGGTCAGGCCGACGTTCATCAGGCCGAGCTTGCCTTTGTACAGGGAATACCAGCCCCCGACGATGATCTGTTCGACGGCGGAGGCCTGCGCGAGCGCAGAGCTTGCCGCGTTGCCCTCGAACTCCAGACCCAGGGGGGCGTAGGCGGCGGCGGCGAAACCTCCCGTTGTGCCTCTGGAGGAATAGATATCCCTGCTCGATGCCCTTTCCACGCCCGCGTACGCAAATACATCGAGGCGGCTTGTGGGATGGGCGACCAGGCCCATGAGGCCCTGGAATTCCGTTATAGGATTGAGCTTGCCGGTGACGGGATTGACCACGGCATCGAAAAGCCCTGATGCTCCGTAGCGGCCGTTGCCCTGGCCGTAGAGGAAGTCGGCCTGGAATTCGACCAGCTTCGGCACGATCGGCAAGAGCATCCCGGCGCCCCCGCTCAGGCCGAAGCTCGTGTTGTTGCTGTGGACGCCGTTGACGAGGGTCCTGTCCGTAAAGAAGCGGCCCAAGCCGTAGACCTCGAAGTGACCGAAGCCGGAGTCGAAGGCAACCTTGGCCGCGATGTCGGGGTACTGGTCCAGGGACAGGCTGCCTGCGCCGCCTCCCGTGGGCAGGTTGGAGGCATTCGTGATGCTGACGTCATAAAAGGCATTCCCCGGGCGAAGGAGCGCGCCTGTATAGTTGGCGGCGCCGGCCGGCACCGTGGTCGAGAGTCCCCCTGCGGTGACGATCGCCTGAGGCGATTCGAGGGACAGACCGGCCCACACGCCGCCGCCGAAGTCCTTGACCAGGCGTATCTGCGGGTTTCGCGTGTAGGTGAAGCCGGGGAGGTAGGTGTTGTCGATGACCATGGGCAGGTTCTCTTTGCGCGCGATTATGCCTTCCTTGTTCATGGTGATCAAGCTAAATGCCTGGCCTGCCAGGAAGTGCCAGCCGCTCTTCGAGTCATAGGCCGCAAATGCTTGGCGGAGGCAGGGATAATAGCCGTTGGTCCCCTGGGAGTTGGTCGAGCTTATCCCCGCGCCGCCGAGGAAATCGATCTCGATATAGGACGAGAGCGCCGCGTAGTCCTCCTGGCCCTCGGTGAGGAGGGAGAGGCGCGTCGCGCGCGCCGAACCGCGCAGCTCGTTCATGTGATAGTTCGGGTTGTTCGGCAGCGGAACGCCTCCGGCGCCGATGTTCCACTTTGAGTTGGTGTCCGAGCCGGTGAAGCGGTCGCGATAGATACCGGCAAGCGAGAGGTATCCGCCGAGGGTAACTTTCACGGCGGTGTTGGCGAACAGCGTCTTCCCCGCGCCCGGCTCGCTCGGGGCCTGAGCGGGCGCCGCAGCCGCGGAGGGAGCCGGCTGAGCCGCCCGGGCCTCCTGCGCCGCCTTAAGCGCGTCGAGCTGCTGCCTGAGGGCGTTGATCTGCTCCTGACTTTGCTGCTGAAGGCTCTTGATCTGCTCCTGCAGGGAGTCGACCGTCGGCGTGGACTGGGCCCGGGCCGGACCCGCCAGCGTAAGCAGAAGACAGCAGCATCCGACAACGAACACCGACAGCATTTGCGGGACGCGACGTGCCGCACCGCACATCCATGTTTTCATTCCTGGACCTCCTCTATTGAATTTTGTTTCTTGGCGTCCAGTTTCCATGGTTCGGTGAGCAAACAACTCTATGGTGGTCGTGTGAGGCACCGGGTTTCGTGCCTGGGCGCACTCCGCGTGCAGCGGTGTGTTATATACGAGAGAGAATAACAATAACATTGTATATGGCGGCATATAACGATAGTCAAGCTTGCAGCATTATTTTTTTGATCCGGCCGTTTGGAGCCAGGCTGCGGCTTGATCGGATGCCCGCCGGAGAGGGGCAAACCGCATTGACTATCGTTGTGGTCAGTATTATATAACGCAAAGGCACAAGCGAATACGGGGGAGACGGAAAACGGGACCTCCGGATGGCTGCAATCGAAAGACGTGACTCATGAACCCATACGTTTCTGTTGAGGAGGAAGCAATGAAGAAAACAGTGGGATCTTTACTCGTCCTCTCTCTCGTTCTTCTTTTCACGGTCTCGGCTATCGCGGCCGACATTAACCTGTCCGTCGCCGCCAGCCTCAGGGAGGTGGTCACCGAACTCTCCGACGGTTTTGCGAAAAGCAACCCCGGCGTCCGGTTCCAGACCAACTTGGGCGCGTCGGGGGCGCTCGCCAAACAGATCGAGAACGGCGCTCCGGCCGATATGTTCTTTTCCGCCAACGTGGAGTGGATGGACTACCTGAAGGCAAGAAGGCTGCTCGACGAGAAAAGCGTGAGCACGTTCGCGTACAACGTACTCGTGTTCGTGGGCAAGCCCGGATTGAAGATAACCAGACTGCAGGATGTGGTCAAACTGGACAAGACCGCCATCGGCAGTCCGAACAGCGTGCCGGCCGGTGAGTATGCGATGGACGCGCTCAAGAAAGAGGGTATAGACAAGCAATTGGAGAACAAGCTGATTATGGCAAGGGATGTCCGTGAATGCCTGATGTACGCCGACCGGGGCGAAGTCGACGGCGCCTTCGTCTACAAGACCGATGCCGAGGAGATGGCCCGGAATGTGAAGATCCGCTTCAGTGTGCCGCAGGACCTCTACCCCCGAGTAACCTATCCGATGGCGCTCACGGTCGGGGGCAGCAAGAAGCCGGAGGCGGTCGCATTTTTCAGGTTCCTCCAGTCCGGCGAGGCAAAGCGCGTTCTCGAGAAACATGGTTTCGTCGTGAAATAGGCAACCATGTCCGGTTCTACCCCTGCCGGCTCGATGTCCCTGCCCGCCCGGTAGGCTCACTCGGGACCAGGAGCGGAGTTGCTTCCCTTCGCCTCTCAAAAGAGAGCGGAAGAGATAATGCTTGAATCTTCGTTATATCTTATGGTATATAACGATAGTATTGTTACCGTGAGGAGACGATGCCCTCAAGCGAGCCTGCTATTTTCCGCAAAGCGGTTTTCGGATGCCTCTCCTTGACCGCTTATGCCTTTGGCCCGTCAGCGAGCGGCCGGGAGGTTGGCTGCCCCTCCCTTCCGGCCCGCTCCTGCCCGGTGCCTTCAGCTACAATTATCACATGCCCCGTCACATGGTGTTTCCACGGATGCGGCGTGGTATGAGAAAGAATGATGTCCCATCAGGAGGAGTAGCGTTATGTCGAGGAATTACGGCAGGTGCCCTTTTTCGGGTACCGGCTGCAAGGAATGTCCGATCTACCGGGGGCGTCACTGCTATATCAAGGGACCGCACGGCGAGCCGCCGATGCCTGCCCCCACGCAGAAAGATGAGACGGATTGGATAGCGGGGTTCAACGATTTCTTCGACGACCTTAACGAAGGCTTCAGAAGAGGCATCAAGTTTTACGAAAGCATCATGTTCTATGATGCGGAAGATAAGGATAAGGCGAAGAAATGAGGAAGGTCCCGGCCCCTTCGCGGAGGTCAGGCGTGGACGGGCAGCACCGATGAAAACAGAAAAGGAATCGTACCCTTTACCGGACCGACATGCGCAGTTTTGCAGAATGACGGACTAAAAGGGGCTTTATGGAACAGGTTGAAAGACAGGCCAAATCGGAACGAACCGAATTACCGTGCAGGATTGTCAAAAGGAAGCACGACGCCGGTGCTTCCCCCGGTGGTGCGCGTGGAGTCACCAGTCGTCTTTTCTGGGAGGAACAGGCCAACGCCTCTCCTCATCCCTTCAGGGAGGATGTCCTTTCATTTACGGAGGCTGTCAGCGGAATTATAGAAGAAAGGTGTCTTTCGATAAAGGGCGCGAAGATACTCGATATAGGCTGCGGCACGGGTGCTTTCGCCCTTCCTCTCGCCTTGGAGGGGGCTTCCGTGACGGCCCTGGACATCTCTGAAAACATGTTGAAGCGGCTCACCGCGGAAGCCCGGCACCGGGGCATCCATGGAGCAGAGACCATCAGGGCTTCATGGAAGAAGATAGACCCCCATAATGCGGGTCTGTCAGGACGCTTCGACGTGGTCCTGTCCGCCTGGTCGATAGCCGTAGAGACGAAAAAGGATATCCTGAAAATGGAAGAATGCTCAAAACAATGGTGTATCTGCATAGCCTCGGGAAAAGTACGGCGTGATGCCCTATGCGAACAGATACTCCGCACATTTCGCGCACCATTGAACCCGATACCCGATATCCGGAAAATCCGGGAAGCGCTTGAAGACCTGGGGCGCACCTTTTCCTATGAGTCCTTTGCCGTCACCGAAAGAGAGAAGCAAACTCCGCTTCAGCTTGCCGAGGGGGTGGCCAAACGCCTGGCGGCCTCGGGAAAAATACCGAACGGGCCTCGCATCCTGGCGACAGTTTTCGCGCTGTGCAACGGGTACGCAGGGAGCGAGAGCGCCATCGAGTGCGAGATGAGCGCCGACACGGGCATTCTTATGTGGAGGACGGACAGGGCACATTATGAGGATTGAGGTCGCTTCCCGCATGTGCCTTTGGCGTAAGGGGTCATTTCTCTTGTCATCTTTGCAGGAGGGCCGTGAGCCGTGCCCCAAGAAATGATGAGCACAAAGGAAGCAGCCCGGTATCCGGGGATTCACGAGAAACATATATACGCCCTGATCGGCCTCACGCAGGTAAGATTTGCACACCCATGTCGGCGGGCTTTCCGAAATAGACGGACGACAGGACAATGATATCGACGCCTGTTGCGGCATATTGAGCCGCATTATCCTCGTTGATGCCTCCGGCAGCGGATATCCTGACGGCGGGGTTCGCGCCCCTGATCTCCTTTACGAGCTTTGTCAGTTGATCGACCTTGAATTTGTCCAGCTGAACGACGTCGACACCAGCCCCCCTTGCAATCTGCAGGGCATCGCTCGCGGTCTCGGCCTCGACGGTGATCGTGGTCTCCGGCGCTCTGCCGCGGAGACCGGAAATACCTTTCAGAAACTCGCCGAGTCCTCCCATGAAAACGGTGTGTTGTTTAAAGACGAGGATCGTCTCCGAAAGTCCCAACCAGTGCGGTATGGCCCCGCCCGCTCTGATCGCCTTCGTGACGATTTTCTTCGTCCCTGGAAAAGACTTACGGGTGGTCGCCACCGTTACCGCCGGGTTCGCAACCCTTGCCGCCCTTACTATCCTCGCGGTCCTGCTCGCAACCCCCGAAGAGTATTCAAGCAGATTGAGGGATATTTTCCAGGCAGCGTGGAGCCCTTCCGCGGTCCCCCGTGACTCCATAAATACGGTCCCCGCTGGCACGAGTGTGCCCGTTGGCATCAGGCGGGTCACCGACGCGCCAAAGTTCCTCAGCACGCGCTCAGCCTCCTCGGTGCAGCAGAGTGTGGTTTCCTCCCTCGTGGAAAAGAGGATCCTGGCCTCCTTCGTCCCTATCCCGAGAAGATGGGTTGTCAAATCGCCATAGGGGGCATCCTCCTCGATAAAGCGTTCCAATTCGGAATCGGGAATACGCTGGAACACGCATATATCGCTCGTCTGCATTATAGCCTCACTGTTTCCATGGTTTTCCGGTCTTGCCTGCTTTACTTTACGAGGAAACCGTGTCTCGCAAGCTCGGCCTTTGTCTCTTCGGACTGGAGGAACCTGAAGAATGCCACGGCTTCGGCTTTCTTGCTGCCGGCTACCGTCAACCCAACCGGATAGGTCACCCTGGAGTAGAGATCCTGCGGCACAACAAAGAGGACCTTCACGCCCTTCGCTATCTCACCGATATCGGTCTTGTAAACGAACGCGCCATCCACGTCCCCCCTTTCCGCGTATAAGAGGCATCCACGAACGTCCCTGCACATGACCAGTTTGCTTTCGACCTGTCTTTCGATGCCCGCGCTCTTGAATGCCTCCATCGTATACCGGCCGCATGGAACGCTGCGGGGACTGCCTATGGCGATCTTTTGCAGCCTGACCGTGTCCTGCAGCCTCGCCACCTTCAACTCCGGCTTGCCGGCAAATACCAGAACGTTGTAAGCCAACGTGGCGATGCCCTTTTCGTCGACAAGCTTCTTTTCCTTGAAATAATCCATCCACTCCGGGTTTGCGGAAATGAAGAGGTCGGCGGGCGCGCCGTTCTCGACCTGTTTGGCCAAGGCGCCTGATGACCCGAAGTTGTTCCGGAACGTCACGTCGATATTCCTTTTCGCAAAGGTATTGGAGAGTTCGGCGATCACGTGCCTAAGGCCGGCGGCCGCGGACAGGTCGATGTTCACCGCCATGGCTGTGGCTGCAAGTAAAAGAACAATGATGAGGGCCAGAAATGACCCGACTACCGATTTCTTCATTACTTCCTCCTCATAAGGGATAGTGCCCAATCCGGTGGGTCGGTGAGTGAAGTTACCCGAGGTCCTCCCTTCAGGTCGAGGATCGACCCGCAATTGATCGGGTTCTTTTGATGCTCGCGACAGTTTTCGAAGACCACGGTTCTTGCGCCGGCTTTCATGCTGCCTCTTCCGGATTTTCTGCTTGGGGAACAGTCTTCCCGGTGATTTAAATCCGTGCATGACCGCTTCCAGGACTCCGCCGGCTATGGCCCTCGCCTTGTCGGAGATGGTGCGGCTATATGAAATATCTCCTCTCGGCTCGATATCGCCGACCTTCTCATGTGCCCGAACCCAGACTTCTCGGATAAGACCCCGTATTATGCCATCGATGCCCGCCGGGACCGGTGTCGCATCCACATAGAGGACCGTTCCCCCTTTCACTACCATATTGCCAATGGATTTCACGTGCCTCACCGTGCCCTCGTGAGGGGAACGCAATACCCTTTCCCTGCTGAACCCGGCGGTCAGGCCGGGCATGCCCGTGTGCGGTTCCGCCGCTCCGTGATAGATTGCGCGTCTAAGGTCGTGGCCCCTGTTGCTCTCCACGACCACGTGGACAATATCGGGCGCGGAAAAACCCGGGCCCACTCCAATGACAAGCGGGGCTTCGTTCCTGTATGTGCCCAGATTCCTCTTGGCCATAATGGCGTCTACGACGACATCTGGTTTCAGGTCAGCCACCATCTTCCACGACGGATCGACAATTACCCCTATTTTCTTTTGAATCCAGGCCCCGGCGAGCTCGGACCGGCTGCGCACCAATCTTCCGGCCACCCCCTCGACCTCCACCTCCTGCTCGAATACGGCCTCGCAGAAGGAAACCGTCCTGCGTACGCACAAGGGTTTCTCGATTTCGGTCATGCAGATACGGGTAATGTTGGCCATAAAGAGCCTGTGGGCAATGCCTGACGCCATCTCGCCGGCCCCTTTTATCACGATAGATACATCTCTCACTTCATTTCCCCTTTGTCTCACTTCAGGGGCCGGCTGCGGACCGGAAGGAAGGGGGGCAGCCAAAACCTTCCGGTCGCTCGCCGACCGGGTCTAAAGACATGAGCCTCCAAGGAGAGGCATCCTAAAACCGCCTTGCCCAAATAACGGGTTCGTTCGAGCTATCGTTATATAGCATAATATATAACGGTGAGTCAAGGATTTTTTATAAGCCGCCCTTTTCGGTCTTACCCGCTGTCTGAAAAAATATCTTGACTTCACGTTGTATCCTAACATATATAACTATCGTTCTGCTCAGACATATATAACGTCTCGGCGTTTCTAGGAAGAGGAAGGCGCTGTTCCAGGAAGGGGCGTCGGCCGCTCGATATACGGGATGACCCTTGCTATTTTTTCTGCCTGCCAGGTGCAGGCCGTACGGTAGTGTAGCCTCCGCAGGGCATCGGTCCCTTCGAGAAATTCCTGACAAGGGAAGCTGAACGAAAATGGCCGGCGACAACGATCCAGGCCGCGCTTTTCGTGACGCCCGGCAACGAATTGGGGGACCCTGATGGTGTCGGACAAGAATCGGCTTTGCCGTATATTCTCGGTTATTACGGTGGCAGTACTTATACTCTCCTTCCCGGTCCGTTCCCGGTCCGAGGGGCAATCAGTCAAGGCAGGGGACGAGGCGGCCCTCCATTTTACCTGTCGCCTCAGGAAAGGCGAAGTCGCCGCGTCATCGTACCAATCTGTCGCCGACGATTCTTCCTTGCGTAAATCCTCCATTTTCGTGCGAAGGACCGCAAACACCCCCCTTGTTATCACGGCAGGCAAGCCCTGCGAGGCCGCCGTCCCCGGCCGGGAGAAAAGCATGGAGGAGGAGATCCTCGCCAAACTCTCCGGTTCGATTGTCGGAATGCGGACCGGGGAAAGGCAGACCCGCGAGATCGAGGCCGAGCGTCGGCCCGAGCAGAAGAAGGACGAGTACTTTCTCAGGATAGCCAGGGTAAGAGAGAGGGTGAAGGAAATGCGTCTCGACCCGGAGACCTACAAGTCCCGCACAGGCAGGACACCCGAGGTAGGCCAGTCCTTTGTCATCGACCCCGCGGTACCGGGCAC
>PLSJ01000407.1 GCA_003165115.1 Syntrophaceae bacterium
GCGCCCAGGCCGCAGAGCGAGGCCGCCTTCACGGTCCGGGCGAGCCGTTCGAGCGTTTCGATGTCGCCCGGCTGCCCGCGGCCCTCGCATATCCCCGTCAGGATGCGGAGCATGTGCTTGGTCCCCTCGCGGCACGGCACGCATTTGCCGCACGATTCGCTCTGGTTGAACCGCATGAAGTACCTGGCGACGCTCACCATGCACGTCTCTCCGTTCATCACCACGAGTCCCCCCGAGCCCATCATGGCCCCCACCTCCTGCAAGGGGTCGAAGTCGATGGGCACATCGAAATGCTCTCTCGTGAGGCACCCGCCGAAGGAGCCGCCTATCTGGGCCGCCTTGAAGCCGTCGTTGGCCGGCGTGCCGTCGTCCATGGTGGTCCCTCCGGCGACGTGGTAGACGATCTGCCGGAGGGTCGACCCCAGCGGCATTTCCACGAGACCCGTGTTGACCACGTGGCCGCTGACGGAAAAGGTCTTCGTGCCCGGCGAATCCTTCGTCCCCATCTGCCTGAAACGGTCCCCGTCCGCAGGCAGCAGGAGGAGGGGCACCGTCGATAAGGTCTCGACGTTGTTGATGACCGTGGGCTTCCCCCAGAGGCCGCATTCGGTGGGGAAGGGGGGCCTCGGCGCAGGCATGCCCCTCTTGCCCTCGATGGACGCCATGAGCGCCGTTTCCTCGCCGCAGACGAGGGCGCCCGCCCCCTCCATCACGTCGAGGTGAAAGCTATGCTGCGAGCCCAGGAGGCCCTTTCCGAGGACGCCCAGCCTATTGGCATCCTCCACGGCCTTGCGCAGCCGCGCGACCGCGAGGGGGTATTCGGCGCGCACGTAGGCGTAGCCCTCATCCGCGCCGATGGCCCTGGAGGCGATGATCATGCCCTCGATAATGCTGTGCGGGTTGCCTTCCATGATGCCCCTGTCCTTGAACGCGCCGGGATCGCCCTCGTCACCGTTGCAGATGACGTACTTCTTCGTGTCTTCCGCCATGCGGGCCGCCCGCCACTTCCGGCCGGTCGGGAAGCCGCCGCCGCCCCGTCCCCGGAGGCCCGACGCGGTGACGGCGTCGCATATCTCCTCGGGGCTCAAATCGAAGCAGGCAGCGGTCGCGGCGGCATAACCTCCCGCCGCGATATACTCCTCGATGTTTTCCGGATCGATCACCCCGCACTGCGCCAGGACGAAGCGGCGCTGCTCGCGGTAAAAGGGTATCTCTCCGGCGGTCGTGCAGACGCGCCCCGTGTCCGGCTCCGCGTAGAGAAGCCTTTGAACGATCTCTCCCCTTATCAGGGTCGTCTCCACGATCTCTTCGACGTCGTCCGGTCTCACCTTCGTATAGAATATGCCCTCGGGCTTTATGGCGACCAGGGGGCCTTTCTGGCAGAAGCCCTGGCAGCCGCTCTTCGACACGAAGATACCCTCTTCCTCCCTCGTTAGCTCCACGATGGTGTTGAGCCCCGCCGCCATCGAGGCGTGCACGAACCGGTCGTACACGTTCAGGGAGCCGCTCAGCAGGCAGGCGGTCCCGGCGCACACGACGACCCGGCGTCCGGCCGCGGTCTCGCGCTTGCGGAACCTCTCCTTTATCTTGTTAAGCTCTTTGAGCGTCGTCAGGTTCATTACCGGCCTCTTTTCGGATGATGTCATCGATTATCGCCGTTGCCCGGTCGGGGCTGAGCCCGCCGAAGACCTCTTCGTTCACCACCATCGCGGGTCCGAGGCCGCATGCGCCGAGACAGTTGACGGTCTCGACGGTGAAGAGCATGTCGGGGGTCGTCTCGTTTCCCTTGCCGACGCCGAGCCTCCTGAGGACCGCGTCGTGGATGTCCGCCGACTGCTTGAGGTGACAGGCCGTGCCGTCGCATACGCGGACGAGGTATTTTCCCTTCGGCCTCAGGGTGAAGAGGGAATAGAAGGTCGCCACGCCGAAGACCCTTGCCGGGGAAATGCCGAGGGAGGTGGCGACGAAGTTCATGATTTCCTCCGGCAGGTAGCGGTACTCCGACTGCACCGCCTGGAGTATAGGGATGAGACGGGCCGGGTTCCGCCCGTTCCGGTCCAGGATGTCGCAGACCCTTTCGAACCTTTCCATAAGACCTCTCCCCACTCCTGCCCGGCCTTCGAACAACCTCGCCAAGTCATCAAAATCACGCCGGAAACAAGGGCTGTTGTCGCCCCATATGGTAAACCACTTTCCCTTTCTTTGCAAATTGGGGGAAGGACCCGTCCCCCCCTCACCCCGACCCTCTCCCCCGAGGGGCGAGGGAAATAGCGGAATGCCGTTCTTAATCTCCCTCGCCCCCTCGGGGGAGAGGGTCGGGGTGAGGGGGGTCCAGGCGGATCGACCGGGCGAAGCCCTTTGGCGCGCGGCCCGCAACCGCCCGTATCCGGCGCAAATACCGGCCCGCCGACAACCGGCATTAATTCTTGATTTTTTAACAAAACATCGGTAAAATTCTCAGGATCGTTCGCCCGAATATTGCCGCGATAAGGAGCCTGAATGAAAAAGTACGAAACTGAGTCGATAAGGAACCTCGGCATGTTTTCTCACGGAGGGGAGGGCAAGACGACGGTCGTCGAAGCCATGCTCTTTCTCGCCGGAGAGAATACGAGGCTGGGCAAAGTCGATGAGGGCACCTCGCTCATGGACTACGAGCCCGAGGAGATAGAGAGAAAGGCCACCATATCCGCGTCGATTGCCTGTTTCGAGTGGAACAAATACAAGATCAACATGATAGACACCCCCGGCGACGACAACTTCATCTACGACGCCAAGCTCTGCATGCGGGTCGTGGACGGGGCGGTCATCCTGGTGAGCGCCGTATCGGGCGTCAGGGTGCAGACGGAAAAGGTCTGGGAGTATGCGAACGAGTTCGGCGTCCCGGTATGCTTCCTCATCAACAAGATAGACAGGGAGCGGGCCGATTTCGGCCGGACCGTCGAGGACCTCCAGAAGAACTTCGCGGACAAGAGCATCGTGGTCGTCCAACTGCCGATCGGCAAAGAGGACGCGTTCAAGGGCGTGGTCGACCTCATCTCCATGAAGGCGTACATATATAAGGACGACCAGTCCGGGACTTTCGAGGTGACCGCGATCCCCGCCGAGATGGCGGACGAGGCGGCGGCGTACAGGGAGAAGCTGATCGAATCCGCCGTCGAGATGGACGACGAGATCATGGAGCGCTACCTGGCCGGCGACGAGATCAAGGCCGAGGAAATAGAGGCATGCCTGAAGGGGGGTATTTGGGACCGGAGGATCGCGCCCGTGATGGTGGGGGCTGCCTCGAAGAATATCGGTATTCAGCCGCTTCTCGACAACCTGGTGAAATATTTTCCCGATCCCCTGTATAAAGGCACGGCCCAGGGCATCGACCTGAAGACGCGCAAGGCGGTCGACAGGCAGATGTCGGTGGGACAGCCCTTCAGCGCCTTTGTATTCAAGACGATCACCGACCCCTTCGCCGGGAAGCTGACCCTCTTCAAGGTCTATTCCGGGGAGCTTCACCCCGACAGCGTCGTGCTGAACGTGAAGAAAGAGGAAAAGGAGAGGATAGGCCAGATATTCTACCTGGTCGGCAAGAAGCAGAAGCCCGCGGGCTTTGTCTCGGTGGGCGACATCGCCGCGGTGGCGAAGCTCAGGGAAGCGGCGACCGGCGACACGCTCTGCGACGAGAAGTCACCTATCGAATACCAGGAAGTCGTCGTTCCTCCTCCCCTCATCTCCTTTTCCCTCTACCCGAAAACGAAGGGCGACGAGGACAAGCTGAACACGTCGCTCCAGAGGCTCATCGAGGAAGACCCGAGCATCCGGTACTCCCGGGACGAGCAGACAAAGGAATTCATCATCTCCGGCATGGGGCAGATACACATAGAAGTGCTCGTGTCGAAGATGAAGAGGAAATTCGGGGTCGATGTGGAGCTGCGCGAGCCGAAGGTGCCCTACAAAGAGACGATAAAGGGCAAGACCAAGGTGCAGGGCAAGTACAAGAAGCAGTCGGGCGGAAAAGGCCAGTATGGAGACTGCTGGCTCGAATTCGAGCCGCTCCCCCACGGGGCGGGCTTCGAGTTTGTCGATAAGATCGTGGGCGGCTCGATCCCCAGGCAGTATATCCCCTCCGTCGAAAAGGGCATCGTGGAGGCCATGATCCACGGCATCCTCGCGGGCTACCCGGTCACCGACTTCAGGGCCATCGTCTACGACGGCTCCTATCATGACGTCGATTCCTCCGATATGGCGTTCAAGATCGCCGCGTCCATGGGCTTCAAGAAGGGCATGGAGCTGGCTCAGCCCACCCTGCTGGAACCCATCATGAAAGTCGAGGTGATCGTCCCCGAGGAGTTCGTGGGAGACATCATGGGCGATATGAACTCAAGGCGTGGCAAGATCATGGGCGTCGAGGCGAAGGGGCACAACCAGGTGGTCAAGGCGGTGGTGCCCATGGCGGAGATGCTCAAGTACGCGCCCGACCTCCGGTCAATGACAGGCGGCCGCGGCACGTTCACCATGGAGTTTTCCCATTACGAAGAAGTGCCGGCGCATATCGGCCAGAAGGTGATAGAGGCAGCGGCGAAGGAGAGGGAAGCAGCCGAAAAATAGGCCAGGGCACCGGCCGGGGTCTTTTCGCGCCATGCGCCGAAATCGCGGGGCCGCGCGTCCTCGACGTACGAATAGTACGCCTCCGGGCGGCGACCCCGAGATTTCGGCACCTATCATCGAAAATCTCTCCGGCCGGGATACCGTGCGCAAATGCTTTCACCATTTGGCGTGCAATAACGAAGGAATTGGGCAGTTTGTATTAGTTTGACTAGTTGCGGTATGCCTCCCGCCGATGCCTCACAGCAAGTATGGTGACGGTGCGGTCACCAAAATCCATCACGTACAAAATCCGGTAGTCTCCATATCGGTATCGGGAAATGCCTGTAAGAGGTCCCATGAGGGGCTTGCCGGGATTCGTGGCGTCCCGGACAAGGTAGGTCTCAACCCTCGTGATGATTTTCCCCGCAGTCGTTTTGTTCAGCGCCGCCACGTCATCATAGACCTTATGGTTCCAGACAACCTGCCGGGGGGCGTCAGAGTCCAAGACGCTTCCTCAACTCCTCGGTAGTAATGTTTTCTGCATTCTTGTCGTTGAGCCTCTGCAGGGCGAGGTATCCGTCTTCGAGTCGTCCAGATGGGCCTGGAGGGCTTCTCTGATATAAAATGCCTTGGAGCGGTTGGTGGCTCTGGTGCGCTAACTACCAGATCGTGAG
>PLSJ01000413.1 GCA_003165115.1 Syntrophaceae bacterium
CTCGGTCTCTTCGTCTTCGGCGACATAGGCTGCTACGCCCTCGCCGCCGCGCCGCCCCTTTCCGCCATGCACGCCTCCACGTGTATGGGCGCGGGCCTTGGCGGGGCTTTCGGCGCCGGAAAAGTCCTTGGGAAGGAAGGACTGGGGAAGGTCTGCGCGGTCCTCGGCGACTCCACGTTCCTCCACAGCGGCATTACCCCCCTGATGGATGCCGCGTACAACAAGGGATACTCCACCACCATCATCCTCGATAACCGGATTACGGCGATGACCGGTCAGCAGGAGACCGCCGGGACCGGCTACACCATAACGGGCGAGCCCGCGGGCAAGGTCGATTACGAGCAGTTGGCGCGCGCCGTCGGGATCACGCACGTGCGGAAGGCGGACCCCTACAAGCTGAAGGAGACGATCGAGGTGATCAGGGAAGAGACGGAGAGGGACGCCGCCTCCGTCATCATCACGGAAAACAGTCCCTGCATGTTGCTGCGCAGGGCAAAACCACTGGAGAAGTTCAGATACCCGTTCTACGTCGTCGATGCCGACCGGTGCCGGGGCTGCAAGGCCTGTCTCGAGATCAACTGCCCCGCGATAAGCTGGCGGGCGGGTGACGGCGTGACAAAGGACGGCCACAAGAGGAAGGGAAGCACGTTCATCAACAAAGACCAGTGCGTCGGCTGCGATGTCTGCGGCCAGGTATGTAAATTCGACGCCATTGTGCCGGGTGCGAAATAGCCACGAAAGGACGGGAAAAAGGCATGTCGGCCAAGCCTGAATATACGCGTCTGGTGCCTGCGGTGGATCAGGCGTCGAGGATCCTCCTCTGCCTGTCGGGAAGCGCCTCGCAGAGCCTGAACCTCACCGATATCTGCGAGACCGTCGGCATCTACAAGAGCAAAGGGTACTCGATCCTGAATACCCTGCAAAAGTTCGGCTTCGTGCTGAAAGACCCGGCGACGAAGACGTATTCCCTGGGACTCGGGCTCATCTCTCTCTCCAGGAAAGTCCTGGACGGCCTCAACGACAACAAGGTGGTGGGCCCCATCCTGGAGACGCTCGCCCGGAGCACGCGCAGCACCGCCCTCTACAGCACCCTCAGCGATGAAAATATCTTTGTCGTGGCGAAGCACGAGGAGGAGCAGGCCGTCAGCGTCACCATCCGCGTCGGCTACCGCTTTCACATGACCCATGGGGCCATCGGAAAAGCCGTCGTCGCTTTCATGGAAGAGGGGGAGCGGGAAAGGCTGCTGAAACAGAAGAACCTCTTTTTTCACGGCAACGCGTCCAGGTTCGCCCGCGGCCGGCTGGACGCCGAGTGCGCGCGGTGCCGGGAGACGGGCTACGCTTTCGACATGGGCGAGCTCAACCCCGGCATCAACGTGGTCGCCTCCCCCGTCTTCGACGCACACGAAAGCGTCAAGGGATGCATGTTCATCATGGGGACGTTTTCCGAATCGCTCGTGGGAGAGTATGGCGACCTGGTCGCGGGCAGCGCCCGGCGCTTTTCGGCCATGCTGGGCGCAACGGCGCCTAGATGGCGTGGATGGGAAACACGGTCTCCCTGATATAGCGGACTACGCGGGCCGCCTCATTCGCGCACAACTCCTTCTCCTGCCCCTGCAGCACGAAGGGCGCCTCTTCGATGCTCCCCGCCTTTGCCTCCGGGCCGTACATCATGCCCCCCACAAGGCCGGTAAACTTGTCCTCCATCCGCATGCCCGTCAGGGCCGACCACGCGGCGGCCCAGAGGGCCGCCGTCCTGTAGACGTTGTAACCCCCTCCGCCCATTGCCAGCATAAGGGGTGAGAGCGCCTTGATCCTGGATACCACCCGCGTGTAACCGTTGCTCGTCAGGTTAAGGTTCGCCAGATGGTCTTCCCGGTGGGAGTCCGCCCCGATCTCGGCGAAGACGATGTCCGGCCGGAACCGGTCGAGCAGAGGCGGCACGACCGCCTCGAACGCGGAGAGATAGACTTCATCGTCCGCTCCGGCCCGAAAGGGCACATTGACGTTATAACCCCTCCCCGCGCCCACGCCTATCTCCGTTTCAAACCCTGTCCCGGGGAAAAGCGTCGCGGCCGATTCGTGGAGCGAAATCGTCAGCACGCGGTCGGTCGCATAAAAGGCTTCCTGCACGCCATCGCCATGATGCACGTCTATGTCGACTGAGGCGACCCTGAAGCCCTTCCTCACGAGGTCGGCAATCGCGCAGGCGACGTCGTTCACGTAACAGAAACCGGACGCCTGGTCTCTTTTCGCGTGATGGAGGCCGCTTATCGGATCGAAAACGGTGTCCGCCTCCCCCTGCACGAGCGCCATCGCCCCTCCGTGCGTGCCCCCGGCAATGGTGAGCGCCAGATCGAACATGCCCTTGAAAACAGGGTTCTCGTCATTGCCCAGGCCCGCCCGGAACATCTCCGGGTCAAACTCGCCTCTGCCGGCTTTCTTGAGCAATTCGATATACGGCCTGCTGTGGAAGAGATAAAGGATCTCTTCATCGAGGGGCTCGGGTCTCATGATCCTGAAGTGGTCTTCCTGGAGGTTATAATAGCGGTGCAAAAGCTCCATGAAGATCTTCGCCCTGAGCGGCTTGAACGGATGGGCCGCCGAATACTCGGCGCAGGCCAGTTCATCGGAGTAGATGAGGATGGTGCGCGATTCCATCCACTTACTTTACTATGATTCCGGACCCTTTTGCAAAAATAATCGGCCCCCTGTCGTCCCCCTCCCTTTGATGCCCGCGTCCTGACACTTTTTTTACGGCTTCAGGACATATCTTGACGCACAATTGAC
>PLSJ01000464.1 GCA_003165115.1 Syntrophaceae bacterium
TCTCTTTCGGGTCCCAGTTCCAGTATGAGCCCCAGGCGAGCTCTGCCCAGAGGGAGCCCGTGATGATGCCTATGGTCAGGAAAGGGAACCCATAGGACATGCACTTGTAGTTGATCCGGTCGAGCGTCTCCAGCGAGGGAAAGCGCCCGGAAACCTCCCTCATCCGCTTCTTCTTTATGCCCCGCTCCAGAAAGAGGTAGACCACGGAGACGAGGAAACCCGTAAAGAAGACGGCGTTGCCGATAAAGGCGAAGGCGGTGTGGATGGGGAGCCAGTAGCTTTGCAGGACGGGAGGGAGGGGCCGGACATCGGCGCGGGCCGCGAGCGCCCCGATGAGCATGAGGCAGAGGGCCGGGAGGAAGATGCTGCCGAGTACCCCGACCCGATAGACGCGCCTCAGGAAGATAAAGAAGCCCGCCGTGCACAGGGCGAAGAAGGAGAGCGATTCATGAAGGTTCGTGATGGGCACGTAACCGGTGACGATATACCGGAGGACGAGTGCGAAGAGATGGACGCAAAAGGCGAGAGTGAAGAAGTAATGCGCAGGCGTCTCGGCCCGCGTCCTGCCCGCGGCCAGAGAAACCACGTAGCAGACGGCCGAGGCGAGATAGAGGCCGAGGGCGATGTAAAGCACTGAAACGACGGTCATTTCTCCTCCCCCCTCCCTTGTTTGCGAGCTTTTATATTATACACAACCGGAGCGGAACTTGCCAACGGCGGAGGGGGGCGGTGTGTTCTATGTCTCTCAGGTCGGCCGCCCTATGTCATGTTCCAAATTCGACACTCCGGCATCGATCATGGTTGTACTCGATGCCGGATCGGGTGGACGACGGCATGGTCGGCCGACTTAAAGCCGACTAGAGAAGAGTCAGGGGGTCAGGAGATACTCTTCGCGCACCCGTGTCAGGCTGCGGAATATGTTCTTCTTCACGTTCCTGTTGTGATTATGCTCCACTTCGGCTATCATGCCTTTCACGAGGCGCCTCTTCGACCTCTCCCCGTTGACGCACTGCGACTTTATCACGGGCAGATCGAGCTTCGCCGCGAGCTTTTTCAGCTCCTTCTCCTGCACGTAGGCCAGGGGCCTCACAATCGTAAACCTGCCCTTGAACATCTCCTGACAGGGCTTCATCGTGCCGATCTCCCCGTTGAAGAGCAGGTTGAGGAGCATGGTCTCTATGATATCGTCCATGTGGTGTCCAAGGGCCAATTTCGTGCAGCCCATCTCTCCCATCAGATTGAAGAGCACCTTCCTCCTCTCCCAACTGCACCAGAAACAGGTGAAGGGTTTCTTCTCCGTCCACTCCTTGTCCACCTTCGCGACGACGTACCGGACGCCCTCCCGCTCGAAGTGGCTTTTCAGGGCTTCCGTATCGACCCAGTCGAAACCCATGTCCACGTGGCAGGCGACGATCTCGTAATCGATGGGGACGAACTTCAGCCTCTCTTTCATGATCCTCAGGAGGCTCAAGCTGTCCTTTCCGCCCGACACGGCGAGCAGGACCCTGTCCCCCTCGCTCAACATCTTGTAGTCCCAGATGGCCTTGCCCACCTTCTTGGTGAGAAAGTGGGAAGCGTGAGCCGCGCCGTCGGTCATGCGAGTACCGACTCTGCCGCCTTTTCCGCGGCCCGGAGCGCCTCGTTGGCCACTTTTCCCTTATCGGCGCAGCCCAGGGCCTCCACATGAGCCGTATAGGGCATGCCGAGCAGGTCGAAGGTCTTCGTGAACATATCGAGGGCAGGTTGACACGTGTCATGACTCTCATCGGCACAGGTGATGAGCGTGACTGCCTTCTTTCCCTTCACGCGGGAATTGTAGTCGGGGTCCATGAAGGCGATGGAACGGTCCATGACGAGCTTCAGTTGCGCCGAGGGACCGAACCAGTAAATGGGCGTCGCGTAGACCACGACCTCCGCCTCCCCTATGTGCCTTTTCACCTGCTCCATATCGTCGTCGATCGCACATTCCCCTTTTTCGAGACAGGCGAGGCAGCCGCGACAGGGCGATAAATTCATGTCGCCCAGATACAGGACGTTGACCTCATGCCGCTTTTCGCGTATCACACGGGCGAAGGCGTCGACAAGGGCGTGTGTGTTGCCGTCCTTGCGGGGACTTCCGAAGAGTATCACTGTTTTCATCTTTTTGCGGCCTCCTTCCGAGGACCCTAGTATAAGGGCTTGTCTCGCGCGAGGTCAATACCTATTCCGGTTTAAGAGACCTGGGGACGGCGCGGATAGAGCGTACAAAAAGGGCGCGCATTACTACCGCGCGCCCTTTTTGTACGCTCTTTATCTTTGGCCGAGGGCTACTTGATCCTCGCCTGTACGATGTCGTCGACAACCGAAGGATCGGCCAGCGTCGTGGTATCGCCGAGCTGATCGATCTCGCCGGAAGCGATCTTCCTCAGGATCCTTCTCATGATCTTACCCGATCTCGTCTTGGGAAGGCCGGGCACAAACTGAAGCTTTCCAGGGGACGCGATGGGACCGATCTCTTTCCTCACGTGGGCGACAAGCTGCTTCTTGAGGTCGTCGCTGCCTGTCTGACCTACCTTGAGGATCACGTAGGCGTAAAGGTCTTCGCCCTTCACGTCGTGCGGGAAGCCGACGACTGCCGCTTCCGCCACCGCCGGATGAGAGGCCAGCGCGCCCTCGACTTCGGCGGTGCCTATCCTGTGACCCGACACGTTCACGACGTCATCCACGCGGCCGGTGAGCCAGAAATAGCCGTCCTCGTCTCTCCTGGCGCCGTCGCCCGAGAAATAGAAACCCGGCTGCTGAACGAAATAGGTAGTGTAGAACCTTTCAGGGTCTTTGAACACGCCCCTCATGATGCCCGGCCAGGACTTCCTGATGCAGAGCTCGCCGGCCTCGTTCACGCCCGCCTCGACCGGGGGCTCGGAGCCCGAGCTTCTCGGTTTCAACACGACCGCGTCAACGCCGAAGAACGGCAGCGTCGCCGAACCGGGTTTGAGAGCAAAGGCGCCGGGAAGGGGTGCGATCAGGTGGCCGCCCGTCTCTGTCTGCCACCAGGTATCGGCGATCGGGCATTTTTCCCTTCCGATATTCTTGTAATACCAGAGCCATGCTTCCACGTTGATGGGCTCACCGACGGAGGCGAGAAGCCTCAGGGACGACAGGTCCCTCTTTGCCGGCCACTCGTCGCCTTCCCTCGCGATTGCCCTGATGGCCGTCGGCGCGGTGTAGAAGATGTTCACCTTGAATTTCTCGATGATCTGCCAGAACCTGTCGGGCTTCGGGTAGGTAGGGACCGACTCGAAGATGATCGACGTGCCGCTGTTGCAGAGCGGACCGTAGACGACGTAGCTGTGGCCGGTGACCCAGCCGATGTCCGCGGTGCAGAAATAGATATCGTTGGGCTTGTAATCGAAGACGTATTTCACGGTCGAGTAGACGAAGGTCATGTAGCCGCCGACCGTGTGCATGACGCCCTTCGGCTTGCCCGTCGAGCCGGAGGTGTAGAGGATAAACAGCGGGTCTTCCGCGTCCATCTGCTCGGCAGGACACGTGTCGCTGATGTCGGAGGCAGCCATCTCGTCGCCCCAAAAGGTGTCCCTTCCCGCCGTCATCGGGACTTCGAGGTCGGGAAGCCTTTTCACGACGACCATCTTCTCAACCTTGTGTCCCCGCTGCGCGCACATGTCACAGGCCGCGTCCGCGGTCGCCTTGGAGCTGACATGTTTGCCCGAGCGCCAGTAGCCGTTCGCGGTAATGAGGACGTTCGCCTCGGCGTCGGCGATCCTGTCCCTGAGGGCCTCGGCGGAGAAGCCGCCGAAG
>PLSJ01000516.1 GCA_003165115.1 Syntrophaceae bacterium
AAAGAGAAGGAAATAGCGACACGTATACAACCGCGTGCGACCGATCCGGAAAGTATGCGCGTGGATCATCCTCCGGCTGCGTCAGGAGCTGCGCTTGAGGTGAAAGATCCTGATGCGGCATGGTGGGATCGATGTTTCTACCTTTAGAAACTCGAACAGGGGTGAAATGAGATCTCTGCTACTTAAAAGAGTCATCAAGATACTCTTCTCCCAACGGGAGGATGGCGCAGAGACGCCTCAAATTGATAGGATGGCCACCACAAAAGATGTTTGCCTTGAAGTAAGCATGACCATAGGGTAGTTCTCGACGCTCATGGTCGCCAACCTCATAGCGCTCAGCTGTTTGATTACAAACAGCGCCCCTGTGATCATCCGCGCCATGCTCGTTTCACCCCTCATGTCGCCGATCCTGAACGTTGGCTTTGCGGTCACCACGGCGGACAACGTTATTCTACGGAAATCCGTGAAAAAGATTGCCTTGAGTGTTGCAGCAGTGATCGCAGTAGCGGCAATCGCGACGTATCTCTCTCCTTTGAAAGAGGTAACGAACGAAATAGCGGCGAGAATAAAGCCGGCTCACCTTCGACTCCATCGTGCTTCCTATTTACGGTGAGCAGGAAGGGGCACGAAAGGGATACAACCCCGCGAAGCACGGCAGAGCGAGCCATAGCCCTCTTTTGGCCTTTCTCAACAGAAGCGAGTATATTGTCCATCTTTGGAACCGCTCGGGCAACGTCGCATCCTGAAACAACATCCTCGCCGTCTTTGCCGCCTCCTATCAGCGTATCCGTACCCGCGTCAAGGTGCTCGGGGTCATCGCCGACAGCGGGTTCTATCTGAAACCGTTCGCTGAAACACTCGAAAATGAAAAGCTCACTTACATCAGCGCCGTGCGACTGATGCAGCCCCTCCAGCGGCAGATCTGACCAGGAAAAAAATCAGCCGCGAGTGTAATAAGTCAGCCGGTGTCCTTGTTGGGCCTCCTTGTTTTCTCTCTCATCGTTCCATCTTTCAGTCCCTGCCTCGGTGCCCCCCAATTCAATTCAAGATTCAACAGACTGCAAAGATTTGGCCCTATACTCCCCCTCTTCCGGGACTCCCTTATTCCCTCAGCTTCAGCACGGCTTCACTCGTGCCGCCCGGGACCAAAGAAGTTGCAAACCCCAACCGCGTGAAGACGTTGAGCATCCTCGCGTTCCCGGTGAGGACATCTGCCCGTATATTCTCAAGACCCCTATCGCGGGCTATCCCGATGAGCATCTCTACAAATTTAGTCCCAAGGCGTTTGCCCTGGAACCTATCCTGCACGAGAACGGCCACTTCGCCGGACGTCAGATCCTGGTCCATAATAAGTCTTGCAACCCCTATCATCCTTTTCTTTCCATTTTCCTCCATCTCCGCAACTATCGCCATGTGCCGGTCGTAGTCTATATTGCAGAAAAGGATAAGCCACTCATGGGACATATCTTTGATAACGGAGAAGAACCTGGTCTTCAATGTGTCTTCAGACAAGGAAGAGAGCATCTCGTGCTCCGCGGGCTCGTCCTCAGGCCGTATGGGCCTCAGGACCACCTCGCTGCCATCCGACAGTTTCCAGGGTGTAATATACCTGGTCGGATAGGGAGTGATAATCAGGTGAGGATAGGGCGATCGACCGGCAGCGTCATAATTCTTGTCAATAATGATCCGTGCGTCGAGGGCGCAGGCTTTGCCGTTCGATATGGCAAGAGGATTTATGTCGATTTCAGCTATTTCGGGAAAGTCGACGATCAGATCGGAAAAATTGACAAGGATTTCCTCGAGCCTTTCAAAATCAGCCGGCGGCTTGCCCCGAAAGCCCTGGAGCATTTTGTACACCTTCGTGTCCTGTAGCAACATCTTCGCCAGGGTCTGGTTGAGCGGGGGGAGTCCAACCGAAAAGTCTTTGATGAACTCGGCCGCAGTTCCCCCCATCCCAAAAAGGATGACCGAACCGAAATCCTTATCCTTCTTGGCCCCGAGAATAAGCTCGTAATCGGTATCCGTAAACATCTTCTCGATTGCTACGCCCGTTATGGCCGCCGCAGGGGCACGTTTCTTCACGCTTTGCATCAGCTTCTCATAAGCCGCCTTCAGGGCTGCGCTCGAATCTATTCCCATGATGACGCCACCCACATCGCTCTTGTGGGAGATGTCAGGCGAAACGACCTTGATAACGACCGGGTAACCCACCTTGTCTGCGATGCGGAGGGCCGCTTCTGGATCGTGAGCGACCTGCACCATCGTCACCGGGATACGGTAGGTCGCGAGAAAATCCTTGGACTCCGCCTCGTTGAGGAGCGTTCGTCCTTCCTTGAGGGCCATCCTGAGAAGCTTTTTCAGGTGATCTTTCGAGGGTGCACTGTGTGCCGGCAGTTCCTCAGGGGTCTCATAGAGCTGGTCGAGATGCCCCCTGTACCTGCACATATTCACATAAGTTCTGACAGCCTCCTCAGGGGTGCCGTAGGTAGGAATGCTGTTCTCAACAAAAATACTTCTCCCCTCGTCAACGTCTTCTCCCCCCATCCACGTTGCGATGACGGGCTTCGAGGCGTTTCTCGCACTATCGGCCACCGTGTGCGCAACCTGGGTTGAAGGGGCAGAGTCCGTGGGCGTGTAAATGACGA
>PLSJ01000179.1 GCA_003165115.1 Syntrophaceae bacterium
CGCACCACCGTGCGAAAGGAGTCCACAACGACAATGCCGGGGCTGACCGCCTCAACCTGCCTGGTAATCTCTTCCAGTACCGCGTCCAGGTCCTTCTCCAACACGACCTCGCTCAGGTTGACGAAGCGGATAGCGCTGCCCACCTTGGTTTCATCGAAGAAGGTAAACTGTTGCTGGTACCGCAGCATTTTCACGGCGGGTTCGCCCAGGACGGTGAAATAGAGCGCGGGGTGCTCGGGGGTTGCATTGGCGAACATGATCTGATGCCCCAGCGTGGTCTTGCCGCTTCCGGGTGAGCCCGCGACGATGTTAAAAGAGAATTCAGGGAGACCGCCGCCCATGATCTCATCAAGACCCGGAATCCCGGTCGGCAGTTTGCGAATGCGTACTTTGTCTTGTTCGCTCATAGCTGTTTCTCCGCTTTAGAATTTATGCCCTCGAAGGGTGCATCCGGCCACAGGTCACGCACCAGGCGCAGGGTCAAAGCCCGGCCAATGAAGACAAAAAGCAGTGCGAGCAACTGGGCCACGAGAACGGCTCCCCCCATCGCGGCTTCATCCATGCCCTGTTGCAGGTCAACCGTTCCTGTACACTCCAAAGACCCATCTGCCTTGACCTGTATCTTCTCAAGCGAGGGAGCTTCCTTCTTTGCCAGGGTCAGCGCACGAGAGATGAGGGATCGATAGCCTGCGGCTCCCGCGAGTATTGAAAGGGACTCGCGCAACTTCCCGCAGACGCGAAACGTTGCGTCCGTCTTCTCGGAAGGTGTGCCTCCAATCGCTTCCTGGGCGAGTAGCCAAAGGCCTAGATTCCGCGTCGCCGGAGTAGCTGCATTCATCATCTGCTCCCGTGTTCTCCGATTTGTTCAAAGGTGATACATAGCTTATGGTGCACGTGAAACCCGCCGTCACCACGTTGAGGGCTATTCTGAATAAACAGTATAGCACACCCCGGCTTGGGGGTAAATCATTTAGCAAATAGGGCGACCGGAAGCGATTGCGGCCTTTTTTCGAGATTTCGGAATGAAAGTTTGCGCCGGCGGTCACCGGTCACATAGACCGGCGTGGCCGTGGCGGCGCGTGGATGAGGCTATCGCTGAAAAGGGTTCTGCAGGATGAACGTGCTGTCTCTCCGCGGGCCTGTCGATATGATGCCCACGGGCACGCCTATAAGCTCTTCGAGGCGTTTTATGTACCTTTTTGCGTTGACCGGGAGGTCTTCGGCGGAGGCCGCGTTTCCTATCGGCTCCCGCCATCCGTCCATGCTCTCGTACACCGGCTCGCAGACGCTCAGGTCTTTCATCCCCAAAGGCGGGTCGGCATATACCTTCCTTCCGATCCTGTACCTGACGCAGACGTCGATCCTCTCGAACGCGTCCAGGACGTCGAGCTTCATGAGGGCGATCGCCTTGACGCCGTTCATGATGACGGACCGCCTGAGGATCACGGCGTCGAACCAGCCGCATCTCCTCGGCCTGCCCGTGGTCGCCCCGTATTCTCCGCCCTTGTCCCTCATGAGCTCGCCTTCCGCTCCGGCAAGCTCGGTCGGAAAAGGACCCTCGCCAACGCGCGTCGTATATGCCTTGCAGACGCCCTGGACATAGTCGATCGCGCCCGGCCCCACCCCCGCCCCGCACGCGGCGGCCCCGGCGAGTGTGTTCGACGAGGTCACGAAGGGATAGGTCCCATGGTCGACGTCGAGATAGGCGCCCTGGGCGCCTTCGAAAAGCAGCGATTTGCCTTCCTCCATGCTCTTGTGGAGGAACTGCACGTTGTCTCCCACGTACCTCTTGAGCAGGTCGCGGTAGGCGTCGTACTCGTTGATCACGTCCCGCAGCCTGAAGGGCTCGTCCTTGTAATATCGCTGGATGATGAAATTCTTGAGCTTCAGGTTGTCCCGGACCTTCTCCCTGAAGACCCTCTTGTCGAGGAAGTCGATGACGCGTATCCCCATCCGGGACGCCCGGTCCTCGTAGGCCGGTCCTATGCCCCTGCCGGTAGTGCCTATCTTCTGTTTCTTTTCATTCTCCCTCAAGCCGTCGAGCTTCTTGTGATACGGCATGATGAGGTGGCTGCGGGCGCTGATCAGCAGCCTGCCGTCGTCCAGCATGTGGCCGCCGGCCTTCAGGCCCCTGATCTCGGCATCGAGCGTCGCCGGGTCGAGCACCACGCCGTTGCCTATGACACAGCACGTGTTTTCATGCAGTATGCCCGAAGGCATCAGGTGGAGCACTATTTTTTCGTCGCCCACGACGATGGTATGACCGGCATTGGCCCCGCCCTGATACCGGACGACGACGTCGGCAAATTCACTCAGTATGTCGATTATCTTCCCTTTGCCCTCGTCGCCCCACTGGAGACCTACGGCCACTACGTTCGGCATGAATTGGCTCCCCCTTCCGAGCGGAAAAACGTATGTCCGCGCGGCCATAATCATAATGCTTTTTCGCAGAGAGGTCAAACAAAATGGTGTCCGCCTCACCCGGCACGTGCCGGTCTTCCGCCCGGTCCGCCGGAACGGGGGCGTGCCGATTGGGAGTCGCTGATATTACTTGACTTTTATCCTGCCGGTAGCGTTGAATGGAAGTCAACGACGCACATAAGAGCGGGGGAGAAATGGACATTCCATCGAAGACCGGGACGGGCGCATATCGCGAAAAAGGGGCGAAGCTTCTTGCGGCCTTCAGCCTCGTCGCGCTCGGGCTGGCCCTTCTTGCCGGCCTGGGATGCCAGGGCATGCGGGGCACGGAGCGCGGAGGGCCCGCCCCTCCCGCGGCGGCAACCCATGTGAAATACCGGTACCGCTATTACCCCGACTCGGCGGTCTACATGGATATTTCCCGGAAGCTCTTTTTTTACTACAACGGCGAGAAATGGATGACGACGACGCTGCTGCCCGCCGAGGTCCAGGTGGATTGGAAGAATTACGCGGTGATCGAGATGGATACAGACAAACCGTACCGGCACCACGCGGAGACCGTCAGGAAGTACCCGCCGGGACAGCGGAAGAAGCACGAAGGGGCAAAGACGGAGAAAGAATAAGCGTCGCCCCCGGATCGGCCCTTCAGGCCATTCGCTCTTGAAAACGCGGAAAGTCCTGTGCTATCTTTGGAAGGCGGGGCGTGGCGCAGCATGGTTAGCGCGCTTGCCTTGGGAGCAAGAGGTCGCTGGTTCNNTCGAATCCAGTCGCCCCGACCATTACTTTACCAATGATTATAGGGGGTTATATAAACATGATCCCCTATTTTTCTGTCACCAATCTGTCACCAACCGGCGAATGTGCCCTTCACAAGGGTTGACAATCGGAAGCGCCATGCCTATTTGTACAAATAGGGAAACGTTGAGTACAGGAATTTCGCTTTCCTCAAAATGGCAGGGAATGTTCGAGAAAGACACGTTTCCTTCAGACGAAACGTAGTGCGTCATTTTCTGGAAGGACTTTAAGCATCCTCTGCGTCACATCATGTTAGGGCTTTCCACCTAAGAAAACAAGAGCAGCACGATAAAAACTGCCGGGACATTAGCTTGAGGAGATGCGGAGATGAAAACACTACTCAAGGCATTGGTATTGGTCGCTGTGATGGTCATTCCTGCAATCTCATGGGGAGAGGGAAAGCCAGCAAATGGCCTAATGACGAAATCATCAAATGTTCCAGAATATGTGACTTACATCAATCAAGCATATCAATGGAGCATCGACGTACCGAAAACCTTCAAGATAATACAAGAGACGCCGTTAGTTATTCCCCGACGAACAGCCGATACCAGAAGCAGAGGACATCTTGCATAAGGGCCTCCCGTGCCGGACGCCCACCACGTAGCCAGACTACTGCCGGAAGTAGGGTAATACCCGAACGCCCCGCCCGGCTTCTGCAAGGCCGTGGACCAAAAGTACATTTGACCTGAGATACGACAACGTATATTTGTTACTTTTGTAAACGCTTTGGGTTCAGCCGGATCGGAAACCGTGATTTTACGAAAATGAAGCGGTTAAGTAGTGTCCATCCGGAAACTCTAACT
>PLSJ01000511.1 GCA_003165115.1 Syntrophaceae bacterium
TCCTGTCCATGTAGGCTCCAGGGTCTCCCTCGTCCGCATTGACGATGACATACTTTGTGTCGCCCGGAGTGCTGCGGGCGAACTCCCATTTCTTTCCCGTTGAGAACCCGGCGCCCCCTCTCCCTCTCAGGCCCGAGGCTTTCACCATTTCCACCACCTGCTCCGGGGTTGCCTGAAAAAGGGCTTTGGCGAGGGCGGAATAACCACCCACACCGATATAGTCGTCGATGCTCTTTGGATCGATCTTACTGTTAAAACGGAAAACGTTCCGCTCCTGGAATTTATAGAAGGGGATGTCGGATTCATGGATGATGTTTTCGTTCGTGCCGGGGTCCGTATAGAGTAAACGCTCTACGATTTTCTTTCCCTTGATGGTCTCTGAAATAATTTCGGGAACGTCGGCAGGGGCTATATTAAAATAACAGATTTCCTCGGGGTAGATACCGACAATGGGACCTCTCTCACAAAAACCGTGACAACCGGTCCTTCTGAGGTCCACCGAGCCGCGCAACCCCTGCTTGTCGATCTCCTCTTCAAGAGCCGCTGCGACTTCCGCGCTACCGGAAGCATGGCAGGCAGATCCGGAACAGAGCGTGATACAGGGCTTATCCGGGTCTCTTTCCGATAAGACGCTCTTCCTATATTCTTCCAAATCAGCGGGTGAGTTCATTCGCAGCATAGTTATATCCTATTCATATTTTCTTAATATCTCTGCCGTTTTGGCCGCAGCCATCTTGCCGTGGGCTTTCCCATCGACTTCCATCACCGGACCGAGCGCACAGCAGCCAAGGCAGTTTACCGTCGTCAGGCTGAACTTCAAATCGGAGGTCGTTTCTCCGGGTTTTATTCCGGTGAAATCTTCAACCTTGTCGAGGACACGGGGGGCACCGCGGACGTGGCAGGCAGTGCCCATACATACGTGGATTTCGTGACGTCCCTTGGGGACCACGCTAAAGGCTTTATAAAAGGTGACAATCTGCTGTATCCGGCTCAAAGGGACGCCCAGCTTTTCGCTGACCATCTCCAGCACTTCTCCGGGCAGCCAACGGTTTTCGCGCTGGATCTCCAGCAAAACCTGTATGACCGCACTCTCCTTCCTCTTATGTTTATCCAAGATCTGGTCGATTCTCTCTTCGTCCATAGTTCCTGTCCTATCCTCCATCTCTTCCGTTTAAGCCCGCGCCTGCTCTTTCACTCCGGGCGGCAGGAAGACGTTCTGTTTTTCATCGAACCTGACTAAACCCTGCCTGGCCGAGCTGTTGAGGTACCTTGTCACATCCGAAGGGCCTAAGCCCAGAATTCGAGCAATTTCTCCACTCGTGAGGCGTTCTCCTTCTCCCAGGAGGAGCATGATCTGACTCACCGCCAATTTATCGGAAACCAGCTCACGGAACAACCTTTCCGCGTCGTCACTGGCGAAGAACCTGTTATATTCTTCCGCTGTGGCGAAGGGGCCTCCCAGTCTTTCTTTTTCGACGAGCTTGATGTAGGGAAGCAGGTTCCTGACTGCCTCAAGCTTGAACTTCAATGCCTTGTCGTCAATTCCCTCGCTCTTTCCGAGCGGCCCTAATTCTTTGATCTTCCCGGAAACGTCGTTCATGACTTCCGCAAAGCGGATGCCCTCAGAGGCGCCGACCCACTCGACCCTCAACCTTTCGGGGTTCAGGCCTATATACTTCAGCAACTTCTTCATGAGAAGCACCGTACCCAGGGTATGATAATTCCCCTCGGTGGTGTAATGGCACTCGCCGGGCCAACAGCCTCCGATATATACCCCGTCGGCTCCATTCGTAAAAGCCCGCACGATAAATGCCGGGTCGACCCTGCCGGTGCACATCACGCGGACGAGTCTGATGTCGGTCGCATATTGCAGTCTGGAAACTCCAGCCAGATCAGCCGCGCCGTAGCCTCACCAGAAGCATATAAAACCTAGGATTCTCGGTCTGAACTCAAATTCTGTGCTCATGCTTGTCTCCTGTACGCTTTTCGTAACCCCTGCAACTCGCTCGTCAAAGGACTTTTGCAAGGGCGGGGATCGCTTCATCGATCTGGCTGAAGATCTCCTGATCCGTAAAATGCTTTAAAGAAATTGCCTGCGCGGGACACTTCCTGACACAAAGGCCATCGCCCTTGCAGAGCACAGGGTTAACCATGGCCTTCTTGCCTATGGGCGTCTCGTGAAACTCCACCGCGCCGTACTTACACACTTTGATGCATCCTCCGCAGGATACGCAGTCTTTCTCGTTTACCTCGGAGATAGCGCCCGAGGCGGTGATGGAATCCTTCGAGAGAACCGTTACCGCGCGCCCGGCGGCGCCGTAAGCCTGGCTGATTGCCTCCGACAGATGCTTCGGGTAATGCGCCATGCCGCACAGGAAGACACCGTCCGCGGCGAAGTCCACGGGTCTTAATTTCACGTGGGCTTCCTGGAAGAACCCATCAGGATTTAACGGCAGCTTAAAGAATCGTGAGATCTCGCCGTTTGTCGCCGAGGGAATAACGGCGGCGGCCAGAGAGAGCAGGTCCGCGTCTATTTCGAGCTTCTTTCCCAGGACAGGATCGGTCACCGTCACCCTGAGGACAGGCTTGCCGCCTTCCTTGACGGCCTTCACCTGCGGCTTGTCGTCGGCTTCATAACGTATGAACCTGACGCCCCTGTTTGCCGCTTCACGGTAATAATCCTCTTTGAACCCGTATGTCCTCATATCCCGGAAGAGCACATGAATATCCATTTCCGGGTTCTTCTCCTTCAGCTTCAGCGCGTTCTTTATGGAGTGGCTGCAGCATATCCTGCTGCAATAGTTCCTGTCTTCGTTCCTGCAGCCTACGCACTGGATCATCACGAGACTTTCCGCGCTGCCGACCTTTTCGTCTCCCGCGGCGATCTTCTCCTCCAATTCCAGCGAGGTCATCACGCTGTCGGACTCTCCGTAGAGGTACTCGGCGGGTTTATATTCTTCGGCGCCGGTGGCTATCACGGCCACGCCATGGTGGACCTCCCGGGACAGCCACCCGTTCTTGACCATTGTCGTGAAATTTCCCACGTAGCCGGAAACGTCGGTGATGTGTGCATCGGTAGTTACGTGAATGGAGGGGTGCCGATAGACTTTACCCATAAGATCGTTCAGATAGGTCTGGACGTCCATGCCTTCCAGGGTGTAATGAATTCTTCTGGCCATTCCTCCAAGTTCCCTGTCCTTTTCAAGCAGGAACACCTCGAACCCCTGATTGGCAAGGTTCAGGGCACCGGTCATGCCGGCCACGCCTCCTCCAATCACCAACGCCCTCTTGTCTACGGGCAATTGAAATTCCTGCAGGGGCTCCAGACGCGCGGCGCGCGCGACCGACATCCGGACAAGGTCCTTTGCCTTTTGCGTCGCGACGTCCTTTTCGCGGGAGTGCACCCAGGAGCAATGCTCCCGGATATTGGCCATTTCGTAAAAATAGGGGTTGATCCCCCCTTCCCGGAGCGTGTCGCGGAAGAGAGGCTCGTGCGTCCTCGGTGTACAGGCGGCGACCACCACACGATTGAGTCCCTTTTCCCGGATCGTATCCGCTATCTTTCTGGCGTTGTCCGTGGAGCACGCAAAGAGCGCCTCCGAGGCGTGGACCACGTTCTTCAGGCCGGAAGCATACTCGACCACCGAAGGGACGTTCACTACGCGTCCAATGTTCGCGCCGCAATGGCAGACGAAAACCCCTATTCTGGGCTGCTCGCCGGCGACACTCCTTTCCGCCGGATATTCTCTTGCCATTGCGAGGTCTCCCCGCTGATAGGCAAGCAACTGGCCGCAAAGCGCCTCGGCGCCGCTGGCCGTCATGACCGACTCCGGTATGTCTATGGGGCCCTGGAACGCCCCGCTTATGAAGACGCCCGGCCGGGAGGTCTCGATAGGATTGAAAGGGTTCGTTTTGCAAAATCCCTGGGGTCCGAGCTCGATGCCGAATTTACCGGCCAATTCTTTCACTTCGCCGGGAGGGTTCAATCCGACGGACAAGACGACGAGGTCGAATTCCTCTTCTTTTACGCCGTCCTCGTAGGTAGAGTAGCGTATGGTCACGTTCTTGGTTTCCGGGATTTCTTTTCCGATCGATACGTAACTTCTTATGAACCGTACGCCGTCGAGCTTTTCCGCCCTCTGGTAGAACCGTTCGAAATCTTTTCCGAACGCGCGGATGTCGTTATGGAATATCGTACACTCCGCCTCGGCGTCATGGTCTTTTGTCAGGATGACCTGCTTCTGGGTATAGGCACAGCATACGGCCGAGCAATAGCTGTTGCCGCCCTCGATCACCTGCCGCGAGCCGACGCACTGAATCCAGGCAATCTTATGCGGGTGTTGTTTGTCCGAGGGCCGCTCTATCTCGCCCGCGTAAGGTCCTGTCGCGCAGAGTATCCTTTCGAAATCGAGGCTGGTTACGACGTTCTCCATGGTTGCGTAGCCGTAGTCATCCCGGGGCCGGGGGTCGAACGCCTCGTAGCCGGGAGACAACACTATCGCCCCTACCTCTATCTCCAGCCTTTCCGGTTTCTGGTAAAGGTCTATTGCATCGTTCTTGCAAACCCCTGCGCAGATGGAACATTTCTCGTGTTGAAGAAAGGAGCACTTTTCAGGATCGATGTACGTGACAAGCGGGACCGCCTGGGAAAAATATATGTGGATCGCTTTATTGAAAGAAAGGTCCTGATTATACTCATCCTCGACGCTTATCGGACAGTACTCCATGCAGACGCCGCAGCCCGTGCATTTATCGGCTTCGACGTATCTGGGCTTCTTGAGCAGCGCCACCCTGAATTCACCTGCCTGCCCTTCCACCCTCTCGACTTCGGTATAGGTCAGAATCTTTATGTTCGGATGCCTGCTGCATTCGATGAATTTTGGAGATTCAATACACATGGAGCAGTCGTTGGTCGGGAAGGTCTTGTCGAGCTGGGCCATCTTGCCGCCGATGGCCGGCGATTTTTCGACCAGGTAGACCTTGAGACCCGTCTCGGCGAGATCGAGAGCGGCCTGGATGCCGCTGATCCCCCCTCCCACAACCATGACGTCCCCGGTATTGCTCTCCGCGAAACTCCCGGAAAGCTGCTCGATTTCTTCTTTTTCTCTCGGTTGTTCTTCCACTTAGCTATGCCCTCTTCAGGTTTGTCGGTTCTCTATATCACTTCCTGCACTATCTCGGTTATATCCTTTACCTGTATGTCGTCGGCATGATTCAGGACCAGCCTGCTGTCCTCGAGCGCGGTGACGCAATATGGGCAGGCCGTGACGAGCTCTTCGACGCCAAGGCTGATAGCCTGCTCCACCCTGAGGTTGGAGAACCGCTCGTGCTTCTCGGTTTCCGCCCAGATCCTGCCGCCTCCCATGCCGCAGCAGAGGCTGTCTACCCGCGACTCGGGCAGCTCGTGCAGCTCCAAACCGGGTATCTTCTGCAAGACGCCGCGGGGCTCGTCATAGACGCCGTTATGGCGCCCCAGGTAACAGGGGTCATGGTAGGCGATCTTCTTGCCATACTCCTTGGTGATCTGCAGCCGCCCTTCGTTTACGAGCTCGAAGAGATACTGGGAGATATGCACCACCTCGAAGTTCACCTTGAATTGGGGATACTCGTTCTTGAAGGTGTGATAGCAATGAGGGGAGGAGACAAGGATCTTCTTCACGCCGGCATCGATAAAAGTCCTGATATTTTCTTTTGCCAGGCGTTTGAAGAGGTCTTCGTTGCCGGTCTTGCGGATGCTCTCTCCGCAGCAGCTCTCTTTCGAGCCCAGTATCCCGTAGGATACCCCCGCCTTATTGAGGATCCTGGCGGTCGCCTGGGCCACCTTCTTCAGCCTCGGGTCGAATGCCGTGTAGCAGCAGGGGAAATAGAGCAGGTCCATATCTTCGGTGAAGGGTTGTACGTCGATGCCCTCTGCCCAGTCCGCCCTGGTCTTCCGGTCTTCGTTGAAGGGGTTGCCTTGCGCGGTCAGGCCCGAGCTTATGGTGCGGTAGGGCTTCACCGCGGCCGGAAAGACGCCGTAGCCCGTAGCCATTCTGCGGAGAGCCACCATGTCGTCTATCTGCTTCACGTCTCTCGGGCAGCGCTGGGGGCACTTGCCGCAGGTGGTGCAACGCCAGATTTCCTCACGTTCTATCTCGGAGAGACCGAAGGTAGCCTCGCGGATGAGCTTGCGCATGCTGAACTTTCTCACCCTGTTCCAGGGGCAGACCGTATCACACTTGCCGCATTGGTAGCAAAATTTGACGGCGGTTCCGCCTTTCTCTTGTACCTCATCTATGATTTCTTTGAAGGGAGCTACGGTTTCCACGATAGTTTATATCCTTTTGGTTTGACTTAACGTCTTAGCCCTTCTTTCCCAGTCTGGCGACAGTTTCCGTGACGTTCTTGATGCCGTATTTCCTGATCAGCGACTCCAGCCCAGTCTTCATCTCGCCGCGCTTTTCCTGGCTTGCTTCCACGGAAGCTACCGGTATCGCCACTTCCTTTTCTTCGTATATGAGGGCGCCGAAGGTGCACGCGTCCACGCACATGGGCTTTTCCAGGGGCGGCTGACTTTCACACATATCGCACTTGAGCGGGAGACCCGAATCGGGCTCTTTGAACGCATCCCTCGACGGGCAGGAGGCCGGGCAGAAGGTACACTGATCGTACTCTTTGCCGTCGATCACGTAGGCGTTTCTGCCGTTGCATTCCGCCTGGGCGTAGTCACCGGCCCGCAGGGGCACGAACACGTCTCTCACTTCGTCCATGGTCACCATGATCCGCGAACGCGCGCTATTGACCGAGCTGAATTTCGGTATGGCGTGGAAGGCGGAGCAGGCTATCTCGCACGCCCTGCAGCCCACGCACTTTTTGGTATCCACCTTTATTTCCTTAACTATTCTCGTCTTATTCCCATTGTTGTCCACGGTGACGCCCCCCTTCCTTTATTCCTTCTCTTTCTTGGCCCTGGGATCGTTAAGGGCGGTAACATCATCCTCGGCCAAAATGCCCCTCTTGATGAGGTCTTCCGCGACGTAGCCCAGGCTCAATCTCTCCAGGGTCTCTTTGGTCGGAGTCCCATCAAAGGTCCAGCCCTTAAAGTCATAATATTTGCTCAGCAAAAGCTGCTCGTACTCTTCGTTCCTTACCGCCCAGTGGTCCTCCGGCGGCCTTTCCATGCTCCTTTTCAGGCCCAGTCTTATATTGAGGGCCCTGACCATATTCCTGTTCCTCTGGAAGCATTCCCACAATCTGTCCTTGTCGAACTCCATCCCCGTCGCGTGGGTGATTACCTTCGGCATGTTCCACACGTGATACCCCGTGGTGCCGCCGAACTGGCCGCGGAACGAGGAGACGAACCCGCAGAACCCCAGGGAATCGTCCAGGTAGTGCATGCACTCGTTCCAATCGACGATAGCGACCATGGCGTCGTCGGGTAGCTGATCGCGTTTCTGCCACTGCCGGAACCACTCGACGAACTTCTGGTCCGGGACCGCGTCCCACTTGCTGATAAATTCTTCCCTCAGCTCGGGGTCGAGGATCGGGTCCTGCGGAAAGGAGCCTTCTATCTGGGTGATGGCCATGTCCTCGCCGGTGGCTATCATGAGGTAATAGGCCGGGTTGAGCTTACCGAGCTTGATGGGCAACTGTTCAAATTTCTTGACGGTGTTGTGATCGAATTGCTCGGCGCCCTTTCCGATCCGCTCCGCCGCATGGGAGACGCCGTCGGCCAGTATATCTCCGATGTCCTCTCTGAAGGCGATCTTGTGAAGGAGGTGGTAGTACCTCCCCCTCACATCGGTTGGCATGCCCGGAAAGTCTTTTTCCGTGAGGATGCCTGCGTCCAGAAGCTCCAGGGCGAAGGCGACGGTCTGGGGGGTGGAGTAGGAGTCGAGCCCCAGGTCCTGAGAAACACCGAGGATCTCGTAGGTGAAGTCCAATTCCTGGAAGGAGGCCATGTGAAAGGTATCTTTTCCGTAGCACTTGTAGGAAAATCTTCTCCGGTTGGGCCACTTGATGACGTTGTGGCATGCCTTCGGGCAGTTCCAGCAACCTGTCTGGCGGCTCATGTGGTCGTACTTCAGGTTCCGCCATCTCTCTTCGAGGGAAGCGCTCCAGAAGGTCTTCCGGCGCACGCGGGCATTACCCCAGGAAAAGTTGTTATGATGGAAGCTGTCATCTTCATCGACGGCCATCCAGTCGCCGACGTTCGGGTTGGCATTGAGCTCCTTCCGGAGGCGCGAGCACATCTCCCAGAGCTCGGCGGGATGGGCGAGATTGACGTCTTTCGTCCCGCGGATGGCAATCGCCTTTACGTTCTTATCTCCCATGACCGGCCCGACCGTTCGGGCTGCGCTCGAGTTGCCGCAGTCGATCGAGGCCAGAAAAGCCTTATGCTCGCCCGCCGGACCGATAGCGGCCACCCAGACCCTGCTGTCGTTCAGCTCTTCCTTGATCAACCGGGCGGTGTCGTACATGCCTTTTTCCCGGAGATGCGTGGCGTCGCGTATCTCCACCTTGTCATTGTGCACCGCTATGTAGACCAGGTCGGGCGCCTTGCCCCGCAGGACTATCCTGTCATAACCGGCCATTTTCATTTCCGCCCCGAACATTCCGCCCATGAGTGAATGCCCCATCAATCCGTTCAGGGGGGCGATGGTATTGACTGCGACGCGGTTAGCGCCCGGAACGCACGTGCCGTTCAGAAGGCCGTTGCCGAATATGAGCAGGTTGTCGGGAGAAAACGGATCGGTCCCCGGAGGAACCCGATCGAAGAGCATCTTCGCGGCGATACCGTTGCCCCCCAGATGCAATGCCGTTTCTTTAGGGTCCGTCTCTACCTTATCGACGCTTCCCCGTGACAGATCAATTTCCAGGTTATACCCCGTTTCAGCATACCTCATGTCTTATACCCCTCCAGGTCTCTTCCGCGGACGTGATGTCCCGCCGCGCAGGTGTTCTTATGCCACGTGCCTCCACGGCACTTTCTAAAGGCGCGCGGTCATCGAGCCATGCCCGCCTTTCTTTTCCTTTACTTCAATTTTCTTAGGTTCTCTCGCTGGAGGCGCTACAGGAGTCTCCGTGACCGGAAGCAGCCAGATAACCTCTCGCAGCGAATCGTTGAGAATCCGCTCGGCGGTTTCCATATCCGGGGCCTCGATCTCTTTTACATTACACTGAACCCTGAAATACATGTGTTACCCTCCTCTCGTCACTTAAAAAACCATGCGGGACCGGCCGCTTCGGGTCGAACCGAACTCCGTAACAAAATCTCCAACTCGTGCTTTTAGGCACGAACATTTCCATGTCTCAGTTCGGCATGAAAACCGTGTGTAAACTATCACACAAACGGACCATCGTCAACAGAATTTCAGTCTGTCCCTGGCATGTGAGCCGTGATAAATTGATTGGCCGTCAAGAGCATGTGCGATATTTCGCAAGAAGGGCTGTTATTGCGAGACGTCTCATCCGCCTCCCGACGGTCGAAACACGTTCACTTCGTCTCCATCCTTCAGGATGTGATCGGCCTCGACGCGCCGGTCCCCCACGATCACGATGACGGGCAGCTCCTTCGGCAGGCCGAGGCTACTCAGCATTTCCCTCACGGTTGTGCCGTCGTCCAGTGACTTCGTGAAAGAAAACCTGTTCCCACCTTCGGGCAAATAGTGCCCCAGATTTCCGAAAAGCCTGATGGCTACGTGCACGGGCGTCGACCGTCAAAGGCCCGGCCATAGGCGTCTGTGGCTTTCAAGGCGTTGACGATCTCCAGGTGGTCGTAAAACCTGCCTTGCTCGTCACGTTCGCTGCGTGCGCCGGTCATGGACTGCATGAGGATGTCGCGGGCAGCAACGAGGGCCACTTTCTCAAGGGCTTCGTCGGTCAGGTCCCGGAGCGTCAGCCCGGCAAACGTTGTCGGCAGACCGACGGCCCTGCAGAAGGCGAAGATCTTATCGAGAAAATCGGGCTTTCTCCCTTCCATGACCAACTGGTTCAGCGTGCCGAAAGCCACAAGCTCCCCGTGGAAAGGGGGCGTTCCCTTGAAGTGTTCCGGAATGTGAAGGAATGCGTGCCCTACCGCGTGGCACGCGCAGAGGCCGCCGCTTTCGAAGCCGAGACCACTGAGGAGCACGTTGGCCTCCGCTACCGCCTCGATGCCGGGACCGGGAACCTGTGCTTCGGCTTCGGCCTTGGCCTGGACTCCATAATCCATGAGGATATCAAAGCAGAGCCTGGCCAATGCCTGGGCCGTGCGGGTACTCTGGGCACGGGTCTGGACCGAGATGCTGGAGGTCCTGTACGTCATGTCGGCTTCGAAATAGGTGGCCAGGGCGTCGCCCATTCCGGCCACGAGCAACCGGACAGGGGATTTGGCTATGACGGCGGTATCCACGAAGACCATGGTGGGATTCGTGGGGAAGACCATGGTCGCTTCGAGTGTCCCCTTCTCGGTGTAGACGAGGGAGACGGCTGAGGTGGAGGCGTCGGTGGCCGCCACGGTGGGGACGTTGATGCAGGCCACCCCGGCGCCGAACCGCTCGAAGACCTCGGGAGGCGTCTTCTCCACGTTCATGGCAGGGCCGGTGGCTGCGCAGCGGCCCGTGTCGATGGTCTTGCCGCCGCCGCAACTGACGATCGCGTCATGCTTTCCCTGGAGGCAGGCGTTCTTGACCCGCTCTATCTCTTTCCACGTGCAGTGGCCCCCGAAATCGATGAAGCCATACGCGATGCCCACGGCATCGAGCCCCCTGGCGATCGTGGACCCCACCGCTTTCTTCGCACTGGGAGAGACCAGGATTAAGGGGTTTTTGATGCCGAGCACCTGAAGCTGCCCCCCCATCTGCAGGAGGGCGTCCGGACCTTGCACATACCGGAGAGGGGCCATCAAGACTTTGAGCGCCATTTGATACCTCCTTTTTCTTGGACTATTTGCACCCCAGGAGCGCCCTCTTCACCATGGCCTTTGCAATCGGGACCATATAGGCGTTATGGGACATGGGCTTCGCACCGGCGACAGCGGCGGCGGCCGAGGATTCGACACCGGCCTCGTCTATCGCCTTGCCGATAATCGCCTCTTCCGCCTTCACGGCGCGGTAGGGCTTCACGTGGACGGCGTTGAGACAGATCCGCGCGGATCTCACCTTCCCTCTCGACAGACCGATTGCGGCGGCGCAGTTGACGATGGGAAAATCTATGGCCTTTCGGAGGGCGAACTTGACGAAGGCACTCTTGCCCACGAGAGGGGGGAGGTCGATGCGGCTGACGATCTCGTCGTCTTCGAGGACCGTCGTTTTCGCCGCCGATACCTGAAAAAAGTCTTCCGCCCTGATGGCCCTCCTGGTTGTCGTGATGGTCGCGTCGAGAGCGACGAGGGCGGGAGCCGTATCGCTCGGGTGGACCGCGTAGCATCCTTTTTCCACACTGCCCCCGAAGATGGAGTGGTAGCGGTTGTCCCCGTCGATGGCGTAGCACCTCCCCCCACCCTTCCGGAGACAGGGGAAGCGGTTTTGGGGGTTCCTGTAGTACCAGCACCGGATGTCCTGACAGATGTTACCCCCGATCGTGCCCATCTCCCGAAGATGGGTGGATGCCGTCCTGTGGGCGGCTTCCGCAAGGGCGGCGTGCCCGTTTCTGACGGCATCGTTCGTGGCAATATCCTCCAGCCTCGTGAGCGCTCCGATGGAGAGGGTGCCGCCCTCATACCTGATGAAGTCGAGGCCGGGGATCGTCTTTATGTTGATGAGGGCCTCCGGGTACGCGGGGAGCACCTCATCCTTCATCTTCCCGAGAAGGTCCGTGCCTCCGGCGATGACGGCCGCCCTGTTCCCGTACCGTCTCAGGGCGGAAACCGCCTCTTCGAGTGTCGCGGCGTTCACGTGGCCGAAGTTCTTCATTTCGCCTCCTGTACCTTCCCCAGGGCCTTCAGCACCTTGTCGGGCGTGGCGGGCAGGTCGACCCACTTGCCGATGGCATTGTGCACTGCCGCATAGAACGCAAAAGGCACCACGCTTGCCACATCCTCGCCGATGCCGACGGACCCGTAGGGACCGTAACCCATGGCCGTCTCCACGATAATAGTGTCGATGAGTCCGCAATCGAGCATGGTGTTGATCTTATAGTCGATGAGGTTGCCGTTCAAGACCACCCCGGTGGCCGGACAGTAGACGACCTCCTCGGTGCGCACCCGGCTCACGCCCATGACGGAGCCGCCGTACTGCTGACCTTCCACCGCGTCGGGGTTGACGGCCTTTCCCACGTCGTTGGCGTTGGTTACCCTGGTCACCTCGATCCCCCCGGTCTCGGGATCGACTTCCACCTCGACGAAGTGGGCCTGCCGCACGAATATGGGCCTCGGCCCCGGAGGTCCGCTGATGTCGTAGGCACCCTGTTGGTTCTGCCATCCCCAGGCAAAGAGGGGCTCGGTGGAGCCTACGTCCATTTTTCCCATGAAGAAGGCCGGCCGCACGAGTTCGGCCATGCTTATGCTCTTCGAAGGGTCCTTCTTGACGAAGACCCTGCTCTCCCTGACGTCGAGGTCCTCCGGCCTGTAGCCCTCGAAGGGTGGTATGTAGCCCATTTCGGGCCGTTCGGTGACCCTGGGGAGGGAGGCCACTTCAAGGATCTTCTGCTTGAGCCGGCGGGCCGCGTTCCTGATGGCCCAGCCGTTAACGGCCAGGTTTGTGGACGAATCCGGTGTCATCGGCGCGAAGCCGGCCTCTTCGAAGGGGCGGTACTCCACGTCTTCATAGCGAAAGCCCAGCTCATCGGCGGCGATCTGGCAGTAGGCCGTCTCGGCGCACACACCGTTGTCGCAGCGCAAGCCGAGGACGCGGGCCGTGCCGTCGTCACGCTCGATCCTGATCCCGATTGCCGCGGAGCCTCCCGAATCACCCCACTCGTGCGCCCAGCTCATGCCGAGGCCGTGCATCCTGCCGCTCGGGAGTTTCTTCATACCGGGCAGGTGCCATTTGGCATCCCAGTCCATGGCCTTCTTACCCGCCTTTATACACTCTCTGAGGCTGTCCCTGTCCTCAAACCCCCGCTTCCTTTTCCATTCGGCGATATCGGCCATGGCATGGCCCTCGCACCCGTCATTGATGAGGGCAAGCTCGGTGGGGTCCATTTTCAATGCCTCGGCCACGTGGTTCATCACGGCGGAGAAGCAGTAGCAATTCATGTTCTGTTCGCAGCGGATGGCCCATCCGGTGAATATGTTGCAGATGGCGCCGTTCGACTCCTGAATGATGTTGATGACCTTGGAGTTTTCCACGAAGTGGTCGGTATGGGAAAGACCTTCCCTGGAGAACCAGGATGTCGCATGGAGGGCGGTGATCTCGCCGTTATTCTTGAACCCCACCTTTACCCGGTATCTGGCGTTATCCATGCCGGCGCCGCAGAAATCCTCTCTCCGGCTGAACTGCCACCTGACGGGCCTGCCGGTCCTCTTCGAGAGGATGCCCGCGATGACGTTGGGCTGCATGTTCAACGCCATCTGTGACCAGCCCCCGAAGCTCCCGCCCTGGTAGGGACAATGGACCGTGACCTGGCTCATGCCGACCTTAAAGAACTGCGCCAACTGCCGCTTCGCCAGGTGCGGGCGCTGGTGTTTGAGCCAGACTTCGGGATACTCCCCGTTCCACCTGAAGATTCCGCAGGGACGCTCCGGCCCTACCCACGTGTCCTGGTCGCGCCTCATCCCGAATTCGATGGTCTGCTCCGCCTCACGGAAGCCTTTATCGGCGTCACCGTGGGTAACCTTCTTCTCGTGCATGAAAGGGAGGAGGAAATTGCCGTCGGGGTAGGACTCGGGGTTGGTGAGGGGGGCGCCCGCTTTCAATGCCTCCACCGGATCGAGGTTGAACGGGCGCGCTTCCCATTCTATCCTGACGAGCTTTAGCGCCTCTCTCGCGATCTCTTCGGTATCGGCGGCGACGGCAACGCCCATGGGCATGCCCTGCCAGTAACCGCACCTGTCGAGGACAGGCTCATGGGGCTGGCCCGCCTGGCCGAAGTGGCCGCTCAGGTCGGCTTTCGGGGGGAGCTCCGGGTCATCGTATCGCAGCACGGCGCGCACGCCGGGCAGCGCCTCGGCCCTGGTGGTATCAATGGCTGCTATCCGGGCGTTCGGATAAGGGCAGGTGAGGATCTTCTGGTGCAGCATGCCGGGGATCTGAATATCCGAGGCATAAACGGCGTAGCCGCTCGCCTTTTCGTACCCGTCCTTGCGGCGCACCCTCTTACCCACGGCGGTGTAGTCGTCGAGAGGATATTTATCGGCCCTCACGGTATGCTCGGGCGCCACGATTCTTTCCCTGTCATCCTTTTTCATGGCGTCCTCCCTGGAGAAGGCCGGCCGCCTCGGTTACCGCCCTGGGGTGCTGGGGGTACGTGCCGCAGCGGCAAAGGTTGCCCGCAAGGGCCTCCCGTATCTCCTCTTCCGTGGGGTCGGGGTTCTTGTCGAGCAGGGCCTTCGCGGTCACCACGAATCCCGGCGTACAGTAACCGCATTGCATGCAGTGGTGCTTCACGTAGGTCTCGATGAGGGGATGTTTTGCCGCCGCAACCCCTTCGATCGTTTCTACGGTCTTGCCGTCGCACTCGATGGCCAGGGTCATGCACGAGAGCACGGGTCTTCCGTCCATGATGACGGTGCAGGAACCGCACGCCCCCCTGTCGCAGAACATCTTGGCCCCTGTCAGCCCCATCCTGTCGTGGATAAGGGTATAGAGGGTGGTATTCGGCTCGACCGTGTGCTCGTGACGCTCGCCATTCACGGTGAGGGCAATGAGTCCATGGGGTTTCGGCAGCGGCTCCGCGCCGTGCCCGGCAACGACATGCGCCTTAAGTGCCTCGTGGCTGCCGAAAGGCGCCGCGCAGTAGGGACACGGATAGGATGGTGTCGTCATCTTTCCTCCTTACCTCAGGGTCCTTAAGAATACCGACTGGGCGATCCGGTTCTCGTAGTCGTTCCTGAAATACTTCAGGGTATCGAGCACCGGGATGGGTGCCGCCTGTCCGAGACCGCAGAGGGAGGACTGCATCATGAGCCTGGAAAGCCTCTCCAATGCCGGGACATCCTCCGCCACCCCTTCTCCATGAACGAGCCTGGTGAAGATCTCCATCATCACCTCGGTGCCCTCCCGGCAGGGGGTGCAGAGCCCGCAGGACTCCTCGTTGAGAAACTCCATGGTCCTGTAGGCAAAGTCGATCACGTCCCGCGTGGTGTCGAACACCGTAATTGCCCCTGACCCGAGTACGGTCTCATAGGAGAGGGGCGTCTCTGCCATCGAGGAAGGAACGATGCCTCCTGTGGCGCCGCCGATCTGGACCATCTTCACCTGACCCGCCCCCGCGAGGGAGAGCAGGCTGGAGAGACTGCTTCCCATCACTACCTCGTAGACGCCGGGCCTCCGCACGTCGCCGCTCACGGAGAAAACCTTGGTGCCCGTGCTCTTTGGAGTGCCCAACCTTGAGAACCAGGCGGCCCCGTCCGCGATGATGGGGGCGATGTTCATGAGGGTCTCCACGTTGTTGATAACGGTGGGCTTGCCGAAGAGTCCGCTCGTGGGGGGAAAGGGCGGACGGAACCTGGCTTCTCCCCTTCTTCCTTCAATGGAGTTCATGAGCGCCGATTCCTCGCCGCAGACATAAGCCCCCGCGCCTTCCCGTATCTCCACGGGGAGGTCGACGAAGCCCTTCGCCGCGGCCCGGTCGACGGCACTCTTCAGGTCGTCGAGGAGGGAGTGGTATTCCGCCCTGAGGTAGATATACGCCTTCTTTGCCCCTATGGCGAAGGCCGCGATGGCTATGCCCTCAAGGAGGGCAAAGGGGTCGTGCCGGATGATGTAGCGGTCCTTGAACGTCCCCACCTCACCCTCGTCGGCGTTGCAGATCACGTATTTCACGTCGGAGGCGATCTGCTGGGCGGTCTGCCACTTGCGGCCCGTGGGGAAGCCCGCACCGCCGCGGCCGCGCAGACCCGAAGCGAGCACCTCGGCGATCACCTCTTCCGGCGTCTTCTCTTGCAGGCCCCGCATGGCCCCGCGGTACGCGCCCCGGGCGACCGCCTCTTCCAGGAGCAAGGGGTCGATCGAGCCGCAGTTGCGCAGGATCACGCGCTGCTGCCGGCGATAGAAAGGGACCGCGGAGCGCTCGGACGTCTGGCTCAGCCCGTTAAGCGGAGCGGAATACTGATGGACCTCGCCGGCGGCCACGTGCTCTTCGCTGGCGAAGTGGCAGAGCACTTCCTTGGGCCGCAGATCGTGCTGCTGGGCATAGCCGGTCAACAGGTCGCGGACCCGCTTGGCCGTCATGTTGCCGTAGCTCACGCGGGGTCCGCCGGGCGGAATCAGGTCGACCAGCGGCTCGCGCTGGCAGAAGCCGATGCAGCCGGTCCGCGCCACGGTGGCGTCCAGGCCCAACTCGGCGATCGTCGCCTTGGCCGCCTTCTCGACCTCCGCGGCGCCGGCGGCCAGTCCGCAACTTGCCGCGCCGATGAGGATCTTCAAGCGGCCGGGATAGAGGGTCGAAAGGCCCGCGGCGCTCAATTGGGCAAGGTCGTCTTTTGTGCGCACGGGGGCGGTCATGGAAACTGCTCCAGAATGTCGAGGACTTTGTCGAGTTTCACCTTGCCGAAGGTCACGCCGTCGATCCGCATGGCGGGCGCCAACGCGCAGCAACCGATGCAGCGGACCGTGCGGAGCGTGAACTGCATGTTCTTGTCGGTCTCGCCGGCGGTCACGCCGATCTGCTCCTCCAGCCGCTCCAGCAACATGCCCGAGCCGCGGACGAAACAGGCCGTACCCAGGCAGACCTCGATCACGTGCCGGCCGACCGGCTCCAGGCTGAAGGCGTTGTNNGTCGGCGTTGCAGATCACGTATTTCTCATCTCCCCGGCCCGAACGGGCGAGCTCCCATTTGGCGCCGCACGGAAATCCGGCCCCTCCACGGCCCCGGAGGTTCGAGGCTTTTATCTCGGCGATGACCTTTTCGGGGCCCATCTCCCTGGCCTTCGCTAACGCCTGAAAGCCCCCGCGCTTCACGAAAAGGGAGATGTCCGTCGGGTCGATTGCCTCGCAGTGCCGCAGAACGATGCTCTCGCTCATGACGCCCTCCCCTCCATGTCCCGGTAGGACTTCAGGATATCGGCGATTTTCGCCGGGTTAAGGTTCCCGTAAACAATATCGTCGATAAGCATGGCAGGGGCCTCGTCACACGCCCCGATGCAATTGGTCAGCTCGAAGGAGAACCTGTTGTCGGGGGTGGTTTGACCGGGGATGATGCCGATGGTCCGGGCAACGGCCTCAATGATCGTGGGGGCGTTCTTCAGGTAGCAGGGGAGGCTCTTGCATATCCTGATCACGTGGGCGCCCCGGCGTCCGGTGGAGAGGAAGGCGTAGAAGCTCGCCACCCCGTAAACCTCACTCTCGGGAAGGCCGAGGTCGGAGGCGATCCCGCTCATGTACGCCTCCGAGAGAAAACCTTCCGTTCTCTGCCCGGCTTTGAGGAGGTCGAGGAGTTTTTGGCGGCTGCCATTCTCCGGCGCGGGCACGGGGGCCTTGGGCTTTCTTGGGGCGCCTTCTCTCTTTTTTACGCCTTCGGGCCACATGAGGGCGCTCGTGGGGCAGTAGTCGATGCAGATACCGCAGTCCCTGCATGCCTCTTTGTTGAGGGGTATATCGTAGTCCACCACCACTTTCGAGGCAAAGCCCCGATAGGCCATGCCGTAGATATGCTGTCCGGCGATCTCTGTGCAGGCGCGGATGCACTTTCTGCAGAGGATGCAGCGGGACATGTCCCGGAGGATATAGGGGCTCTTTTCCGGTCCGTAGAGGCGGCGGCGCTTGACCTGAAATCGGGGAGGGCCTGCCTCCATGTCGGACGCGAGCCTGTGGAGCCCGCACTCCCTCGCCTCCGTATCGGTCACGCAGGAGCCCGTATGCCCCGCAAGAAGCAGCTCTATCGTTGCCCGGCGGGCCTCCGTCACCCTTGCGGAACGGGTCTGGATAACCATGCCCTCCGCAATGGGGGTGTGACAGGAACCCACCAGGGTCCGGGAGCCCTGCACCTCCACCACGCAGACCCGGCAGTTGCCGGAAGGTGTGATGCCCTCTTCGTGGCAAAGCCTGGGGATCTCGATGCCCACCTTTTCTGCCGCCTCCAGGATGGTCGTCCCCGGAAGGCCGCTTACCTTCGTGCCGTCGATCGTAAGGGTTATGCGCTGTTCCATGATTACCTCACCCGATTCGTTGATGTCGCCTCGCCATTCCTCGCGCTTCAGGGCACCTTCGGGCCCGGCTTAAATTCAGGTGATATCCCAACACCGCAGCAGGCTCTCCGAATCGACCACCTGGCCGAAATACGTATCGATGGTCGAGAGCGACCACTTCTTCGCCTCGGCGGACGTCGCTTCGGTCAGGTCCGAGGGCACCACTATGAAGTACTCCCGCATGAAGCCGTCCCTCACCGTTGACTCGACGCAGACGTTCGTGGCGAGCCCGGTGACGATCAGGGTTTTCACATCCCTGGAACGAAGGAACTGATCCAGGTATGTCGTCACAAACCCCGAATATTTATACTTGGAGATAACCGCCTCTCCCTCCCGGGGGATGACCCCGTAGAAATCGGCGAATGCCGGGTCGTACCTTCTCTCGATGCCGAGCCGCTCGTAAAGCTCCGCCGACACCCTCGACGAGAGGTCCGGCGCTTTGGTCATTTTCAAGTGTACGATATATTTCAGGACCCCGCGGGCCTTGTCGAGGAACCGGTTGAGCCGTATGACAAGGTCCTGGGCCGGTGCCACGTCAAAGCCCCTTCGATGAAAGGTCCCCCCTTCGCAGCAATAGTCTTTCTGCATATCGATGACGATAAAGGCCGTCGACGCCGGATCGACTTTGGCTTTCAGCTTGTCCTGGTCCATATACACCCGTCCTCACGGCAAATCCCCGGAAAAGCGCTCCCTGGATGTTCGGGTCGATACGCGCGCTCCTCATCGGGTCTGTGTGTCACATCGTTCGTGTTATTTCGATCTTTCGCTGCCTACCACCACGCAGCTCCCGATGCCGGCTCCCGCGTTCCCTCCCAGGTTGTGGGTCAACCCCAGCCGGGGGTTCTTCACCTGGCGCGGGCCCGCCTTGCCCTGGAGCTGCTTATACACCTCGTACATCATCCTGAGACCGCTGGCGCCGAGGGGGTGGCCGAAGCACTTTAACCCGCCATCGGTGTTTACTGGCAGCTCACCCGACAGCGTGAAAGTCCCGGCGTCTATGTCCTCTTTCGCCCGCCCCCTGGGGCTGAATCCCAAATCCTCGTAGAGGATCAATTCGTGACAGGTGAAGCAGTCGTGGACTTCGGCGATGCTGATCTCCTTTCTCGGGTCCTTGACCCCTGCCTCCGCATACGCTTGCCTGGAGGCGAGGACGTTCTCTTCTATGTGAACATAATCGTAGTCCGGTCTCATGGAGCCCTGGCGGGCCCCTACGGTGATGCCCAGCCCCTTGATATAGATCGGGTCGGCCCTGAAGCTCTTCGCCATGTCCGCCCGGGTCACTATGGCGGCGGCGGCGCCGTCGCTCACCCCGCAGCAATCGAACAGGCCGAGGGGCCACGCCACGATAGGCGCCTTCATCACCTGTTCCACCGTCAGCCTGTTTTGAAAATGCGCTTTGGGGTTCAGGCTGCCGTTGTAGTGGTTCTTCACCGCAATTTCCGCAAGGAGCCTCTTCCCTTCATGGGGGTCCAGATTATATTGGTTGAAATACCTCGTTCCCAGGTAGGCGAAGGATGCCGGCGCGCTGTAGCCCGAGCCGATGCTCGAAGTACCGTCCGGATTATCGCCGATGATGGCCGGACCTTTTACCCCCGTCTGTCCCGAATCTTTGAGCTTCTCCACCCCTATGGCCAGGGCGACGTCGCATATGCCCGCCGCTACGGCGTAGCTCGCGGCCCTGAGCGCCTCGGTGCCCGTGGCGCACATGTTTTCGACCCGCGTCATCGGGATGTGCTGGAGCCCGAGGGGAGACATGGTGAGGGCAGTCATGCCCGAAAAGACCGTGCCGAGCCAGGCTGCCTGAATATCCTTCGGCTCTACCCCGGCATCCTGAAACGCCTCGTAAGCCGCTTCAACGAGGAGGTCTTCCACGCCCATATCCCATCTTTCGCCAAACTTAGTACAACCCATGCCGATGATAGCTATTTTATCGCGGAAGCTCTCCATTAAATCCCTCCCCTTGGTTATTCGCGGCCTATTGCGCGAGCGGCGTCGCTTTCCAGAAATAATTGACTATCCCTTTACCCTGGGAGAGTTTTCTGAACGTCATCGCCACCGGCATGCCTATTGCGACCTTGTCCAGGTCGTAGTCGGTCAGTTCACAGATAAGCCTGCCGCCTCCGTCGAAATCGACGACGCCGTTAAGGCCGGGAGGGTTCTTCGTGGGCTGTAGGTGGTCTATCGCATAGGTAAAGAGTTTCCCTGTCTTGTCGGAAAACTTGTACGTGTCAAACGTATCTTTCGACTGACAGGCCACGCACACCCGTATCGTTTGACCGATAGGGTGTATCTGCGGAGTCCCGCATTTTTTGCATTTCACCCCGTAAAGGGCGGAAACCGTCCTTCGCTCCCTCCACCGGACGGCCAACGAAGGCTCGGCCCTCTCCGGCAGGCTTGACGCCTCGAAGGGAAGCAGGTCGCGCCAGTCGAGATAGGTCCCGTATGCTATCGACCTCTTTTTCGCAATCCTGTCTCTCATCTTTAACCTGCCGCGGATCCGGCCTATCTCCTCGGTCACCCGGAATATGAAAGCGTCGGCGCCGTCGCCATAGTTCGCAAAGAGGATCCTGTCCCCCGGCGCCGCCTCCTCCAGCGCTGCCACGAGCATGAGGAGGGCCGCGGGTGTGCCCGTGTCTCCTATGTCCGTGAGCAGGGGGTCCTGGACCTGGGCTTTGTCAAAGCCCAGGCTTTTGGCGAGATGGGCATGCCGTCTGCTGTCGGATGCCGCCAACACGACCCTGGAGCAATCTCCCGGCTTGAGCGAACACGACTTCAACACTTCTGAAATGGCTTCCTGCATGGTGGGCAGATAGCCGACTTCGTCAACGAACCGCCCTTCTCCGGACCGCACAAAGGCGTCATTGCCGGTCCTCCACTCGTCCGTAAAGTCGCTGAAGAGGGAGTAACTCCCCACAATATCCGCAAGGACGCCGGTTGAGCCGATCATGATCGCCGCCGCGCCGTCTCCGAGGCTTTGTTCGAATTTTCCACGGGGGGCGCCCATGCGGCAGTCGGCGGCGGCCAGCAGCACTAGCTCGGCCGAGCCGCCCTTCACCGCGTCTATGGCCGATTTCATTGCCGTCGTCCCGGCCCTCAGCGAACCAGTGAAGTCGGCCGTGTGGCATCTCCTGTCCAGGTCGATGACGCCGGCTATCACGGCCGCGTGTTGTTTCTCTCTATAAGGACCCGTGGTAGTGGCAAAATAGCATGCCTCCGGCCCTCTGTCGCTTCCCTTCATACAGTCCAGGGCCGCGGCCACGGCCATCGTGACGCTGTCCTCGTCGTAGCCCGCCACGGCTTTGCCCCCCGCGGTCCCCTTTACCCGCCACATTTTGCCTATTTCTTCTCCGCTCAGCCAGTACAAAGGGATATAGGCCCCTATCGACGTGATTCCCGCCATTCCTCCTCCCATCGTTTCACCTTCCCTCACCTTCCTTCACCTTTCCTCGATCCGCGACAAGCGGCGAATGAGGGGGATTCTCACCATCCGTTTCCCGAATGCGCCAGGGCTTACTTGTCCAGAATGAACACTATGCCCCGGTCGCCATCGACCCTTATCTTCTGGCCGGTCTTGATCTTCCGTGTCGCTTCCACACAGCCCGACACACAAGGGACTCCGAACTCCCGCGCCATGATTACGGGATGGGAAAGAGCGCCTCCTCCATCGGTGACGAGCCCCTTGATGACGCTGAAAACGACCGTCCATGACGCCGATGTGCCCGGCGCGACCAGTATCTCCCCGGGCTGTATCTGGGAGAGTTGATCGAAGCTCAGGATGACCCGG
>PLSJ01000161.1:0-18571 GCA_003165115.1 Syntrophaceae bacterium
CAACGCTATGAAAGGAGGTGTATGCTATAATGAACGGGACTGTTAAGTGGTTTAACGAGTCGAAGGGCTTCGGGTTTATCACCAAAGAAGATGGTGAAGATATTTTTGTCCACCACACGTCGATTACCGGCAGCGGGTTTAAATCTTTGTCGGAAGGTCAGGCGGTCAGCTTTGACGTCGAAAAGACGCCGAAAGGCCTTCGGGCGACGAACGTCGTGAAGCTCTAAAGCCAATACGGCAAGGGCCGCCTTCGGGCGGCCCTTGCTTTTTGTGCGCCGCTCATCCCTTTTTCGGCTTTTCGTCTCCAGGCTCTCTCATATCCATGTTTCGCCGCCGCATGCTTCTCTCACCCGCCCGACAAGGTGATGGCTCCCGGTCGGGCGGGGCCGCTCTTATGCGCGGCTTCTTAAGTTTTCCTTTTGCAGAACGATAAATATCTCAATGGCATGAGCGAGATAACGAAAACCCTAATCGGCGAGACCCTGGTTAAATTCGGCTCATAAAAAGCCTGCTGGAGGAGAAGATGGAAGTAAAGTTTATCAACCCTTTTGTCGTAGCCGCTCAGACGGTCTTCAAGACCATGCTCAACATCGACCTGACCCTGGGCAAGCCGGGACTCAAGGAAGCAAAGACGACTTCCGGTGATATCACCGGCATAATGTCCATGGTGGGGGACAGGAAGGGTACCATCGCGATCAGCTTGAGGGAGAAAGGGGCGCTCTTTGTCTTTAACAGCCTCATGGGCGACGCGGCGTCGTCGATAGGTCCGGAAGTTGTGGACGCAATCGGTGAGCTGACGAACATCGTGTCGGGGCAGGCGCGGAAAGAATTCGAAAAAAAAGGCATAAACCTGAAAGCATCCATCCCCATGGTCGTCGTCGGAAAAGGGGTCGAGACGAATTTCATCACCAATCTCCCTATCATCTCGTTGCCTTTTGACTTTTCCGTGAACAATGGGAACGGCGAAGTCATGCATCTCGACTTTTCCTTCGAATTGACCGTACCCGGTGCGCGGGAAGACCTTATCCCATGGGTATTATTGACCCCGGCGTTCCCGCCGCCTCGCACGGCATGTTCGTAAGCAAGCTCGTCAGCGCGTTGGCGTGGGTGTCAATGCTTTGACGAGCCTTCGCCGTCTGCTTCGCCCTTTCTCGCAAGTCCCAAAGATGTCGTCTTTACGGACGGCCCGTCTCTGGGCCGCCGAAAGCGTGCGATCGCACTGTTTGACATAGCCATACATCCCCCGAGATATTTTGTTGCATTCTTCGCTTTAATGTGGGAAAAGAATAGCAAGATTTGAAAAGGCCGATCGGGCCGGGTGAACAGAGGTGGTCCATGGGAAGAGGGAGTCGGACGCACGTGAGAAAAAGACAGCTCATTTTCCTGGCAGGCGTTTTTCTGGGTCTCGCACCTTTGACGGCGACGTATGGGGCCGGGCCGGGCAGCCGGCAGCCGATGGTGGACGCCCCTTTCCTGAGCGTGCAGCCTGCCGGAGCGACGAACGGGGCCGGACCGGGCAGCCAGCCGGCCGGACAGCCGGCGGTGCTCGACGTGCAGAAGGACAAGGACAAGACCGTGTACACGATCGGCGCTCGCCCGGCGAATACCGGGAAGGACGACACGGACAGGGCATGGGGTATGCTGAACAATATGGTAATCGATAATGGAAGAGGCGCTCATGGAAAAGGGCCGAATAATAATCGTTGAAGATGAGCAGAGCATACTCGGTATGCTCGGTGAGCTGCTGACCGCGAAGGGCTATTCGGTAGACCCTTTCCTCGATGGAAAAAGCGCGCTGGTTGCCCTCAAAAATAACGCCTACCACCTTCTCATCACCGATATAATGATGCCGAAAGTCGACGGGCTCCAGTTGTTGAGCTTCATCCAGAAGGAATATCTCAGCACCCTTGGGATCGTCATCACGGGTTACGGGAGCCTCGAGACCGCGATCTCCGCGATGAGGTGTGGCGCCTTCGATTACCTTCTCAAGCCGTTTAAGTTCGAGGACGTGCTGTCCAGCGTCGAGTCAGCGATGCAGTACTCGAGGCTTCTCACGGGCGACAGCATACCGAAGAAAATCACGTCCAAGGCAAACCTCCTCAGGAGGTTTTCGGAAAACCGGATGGTCCGGGAAAATACGCTGCTCAGGAATTTCTTGAAGGATAAGTATAAGTTTGAAAACATCATAGGAGTCAGCTTCGGCATGCAGAAGGTGTTCGAGCTGATAGAGAAAGTGGCCGATACGAACGCGACGATCCTGATCACGGGTGAAAGCGGCGTCGGCAAAGAGCTTGTGGCACGGGCCCTCCACTTCAATTCGTCGAGGAGGGATAAGCCCCTGGTGGTCGTCAATTGCGGCGCCATACCCGAAACATTGCTGGAAAGCGAGCTTTTTGGTTATGAAAAGGGGGCTTTTACGGGCGCGACCTCCACCCGGCTCGGCAGGTTCGAGCTTGCCGACGGCGGCACGATTTTTTTGGATGAGATAGGGGATATGAACTTCAATCTCCAGGTCAAGCTTCTCCGGGCGATACAGGAGAAGGCGTTCGAAAGGGTCGGCGGGACCAAGACCATCGACGTCGATCTGAGGATCATGGCGGCGACAAACCGCAACCTCGAAGACCTCGTGCGGGAAGGGAAGTTCAGGGAAGACCTCTATTACAGACTGAATGTCGTTCCGATCCATATGCCTCCACTGAGGGAAAGGAAGCAGGATATCCCCGTGCTCTTCGCGCACTTCCTGGAAAGATCGAATGCCCTGAACAATGCGAGTGTGGACGGTTTTTCCGAAGACACGATGGAAGTCCTGATGGAGTACGATTACCCCGGCAACGTCAGGGAGCTGCAAAACCTGGTGGAGCGGCTCGTCGTGCTCAAGAAGAGCGGCTTCATCGGCATCGAAGACCTCCCCGAAAAATTTTACGGCCAGCAGAAGCAGGATAATACGCGTCTTGACTTGCACCGCGGTTATGACACGCTGGTATCCGAATTCGAGCAGAACCTGATCCTGAAAGCCCTGAACGAAACAAACGGCGTCAAGAGCAAGGCGGCGCAGATATTGAGCATGAACAGGACAACGCTCATCGAGAAGATGAAGCGCCTGGGCATCGCGGAATAACCTTCCTCCCCCCCTGTCAAAAAGGTGACGGCCGCCGCGCCGCCTAATCAGTGAATGCCCCCCGCATTTCCTTGTATATCGCAGATATTCCCCGGCCCCCGGTCTTGGTACGTATCTTGCTGAAGGTCCTTTGTCATGCAATCAACGGAAACCCAGCTACTCAGGAGCGCCTTTCAGGAGTTCGTCAAGGCCTCCGATTCCCTCAGCAACTATTATCTGGTCCTGGAGGACAGGATAAAGGAGCTGAACAAAGAATTAAGTGAAAAGAACCAGGAGCTGGAGAAGTCGAAAGAAGGTTTTTACANNCAGCACGGCAAATCGACGCTCTTTACCAACAAAGAGGCGGAGAGGTTCGGATGGTCGGAATTTTGCGAAAGACTCGACCACGCCGACGGAGAGATGGGGGAAGTCAGGAACGGGAAGGGCTATTTCCGCTGGAGGAAGAGCAGCCTTACCAACGGCTCCGTGGGAAAAGAGGTCATCGTTTTCGAGGACGTGACCGAAGTGCAGAAGATGAAGGAGCGCTTCGAAAGGGATGAAAGGCTGAGGGCGATGGGCGAAATGGCGGCCAGGATCGCCCACGAGATAAAGAACCCCCTCGGGAGCATGCAGCTCTATCTTTCGATGACCGTGCGGGGGAAGGTGGGTCCGAAAGAGAAGGAATACGTCAATTCCGTGATCTTCGGGGTCAATACCATCGACAGGATCATCAACAACCTCCTCTCCTATACCCGTCCGAAAACGATAGTGCTGAGAAAGGCGGGGCTTTGGAGGGTCGTGAAAGAGACGCTCGACTTCATGAGCGTCTCCGTCGGAAGCAGGGACATCAAGATCACGTTTGACAGTGCTTATGACGCCGACACGTGGTTCGACCCGGACCTGATCAAGCTGTGCCTGATGAATTTTATCGGCAACGCGATAGAAGCCATAGCCGATAAAGGGCATATCAACGTCGGGGTAAGGGAAGAGGGCAGATACGTGTCGGTGATTTTCAACGACAGCGGGGCAGGTATGAGCGAGGAGACGAGAAGGAACATATTTAATCCTTTTTTTACCACAAAGGACAAGGGCGTGGGCCTGGGCCTGTTCATCGCGCACAACATCGTAAAAGCCCACGAGGGCTACATCGAGGTGGAATCAAACGAGGGCAAAGGCTCATCCTTTACGATCTGCCTGCCGAAAGAGCGGACATGAGAAATATCCTGGTTGTCGATGACGATTATCATATGCGCGTGGCCCTGAGCGAGGCCCTGATGAAGGCGGGGTACGAGGTGCGCGCCGCGGAGGACGGCCGTGTCGCGATGGAATCGATCAAGAAGTCCGCATGCGACCTCGTCATCACCGACGTGAAGATGCCTTATATCAACGGGATCGACCTGCTCGGACGCCTCAAAAAGGAGCAGTGTTCTCTTCCCGTTATCGTTATCACCGCTTATGGGACCGTGGAACACGCGGTAAACGCGATAAAAGAAGGCGCCTTCGACTACATCCAAAAGCCCTTCGATACGGAGACGCTGTACGGGATAGTGCAGCGCGCCCTCGGCCTGGACAGCGGGAAAATCGTCTGCTCGTCCAAGGCCATGAAAGACGTGCTCCTGAAAGCCAAGGCAGTGGCGAAAACGGATGCGACGGTCATGGTGATGGGTGAGAGCGGTGTGGGAAAAGAGCTGATCTCCCGGTACGTCCACGAAAGCGGGCAGCGAAGAGAGATGGCGTTCGTAGCCGTGAACTGTGCGGCCCTTCCCGAGAACCTGTTGGAAAGCGAGCTTTTCGGTTACGAGAAAGGCGCTTTTACGGGGGCCGGCGCCAGGAAGCCGGGGAAGTTCGAGCTTGCGGACAAGGGGACCATCCTTCTCGACGAAGTGACGGAGATGGACCTCAGATTGCAGGCGAAGCTTTTGCGGGTCCTGCAGGAAAGGGAGGTAGAGGTCATCGGCTCGAAGCATCCGAAGAAGGTCGACGTGAAGGTGATCGCCACGACGAACAGGAACCTCTCCAGACTTGTGCATGAGGGCAAATTCCGCGAGGACCTCTATTACAGGCTCAATGTGTTTCCCATCGTGGTCCCCCCCCTGCGGGACAGAAGAGAGGACATCCCCGAGCTTACCAGCCACCTCCTCAAGAAGTATGCCCGAGGGACGGATACCCGTATAAGCGCCGAGGCGATGGAATACCTTATGCAAAAAGGCTGGAAAGGGAACGTCAGGGAACTGGAAAATGCGGTCGCCAGGGCATGCATCCTTTCCGACTACACGGTCATTAAGCCGGCGCACCTTCAGGACCCCTGCGACGAGAGCGATCCGGCGACGGCACGGGCCACGGACGCGGTGGGCTCGGTGAGGGAGATGGAGATGAAACTGATCCTGGAAGCCCTTAAATCGATGAGCGGAAACCGTACAAAAGCGGCGTCGGTCCTGGGGATAACCTCTCGGACCCTGAGAAACAAGATAAAGGAATATCGCGACCTTGGTGTCGCGGTACCTTAAGGAGGGCTTCTTGGAAGGGATCGGTCTGCTCGAGAAAGCACTCGATATACGGGCCTTTTATCACCGGATACTGGCGAGCAATATAGCCAACGTCGAAACACCGGGATACAAGGAAAAAGATATAGACTTCAGGAAAGAGCTGGAAAGTGCCACGCAGGATGCGGTCCATATCGAGGTGAGGGAGAAAACAACGACCGAGGACGGGATAGCCGCCGTCGATGGAAACACCGTGGGCCTGGAAGACCAGATCGTCAAGATGACGGAAAACACCTTGATGTTCAATTCTCTCGTCCAGATGATTAACAAGAAGTTTTCGATGATACGCTACGCGATTAACGAAGGGAGGAAATAAGATGGGGATGCTCGATATCCTGCGCATAAGCTCTTCAGGCATGAAAGCCCAGAGGACGAGAATGGAGGCCATTGCAACGAACCTGGCGAACGTCCATTCGACAAAGACCGAGGAGGGGGGTCCTTTCAGGAAGAAAGAGGTGGTTTTTTCCCCAGATGACGTGTCGGAAGGAGCGTCCTTCGGCTCGACGCTGGAGAAGAGAATGGAAGGGGTGAAGATCGAGCAGGTAGTCGAGAGTCCGAAGCCTTTCGAGCGGACGTACGACCCCTTTCACCCCCATGCGGACAAGGACGGCTACCTCTCTCTTCCCAACGTCAACGTGATGGAAGAAATGTCGGACATGGTCGCGGCCACGAGGGCCTATGAAGCGAATGTCACCGTGGCCGGGAGCGTCAAGCAGATGTTCCAGAAATCATTGGAAATAGGCCAGTAGGAGATACCATGACCATGAAGATAGAAAAGGTGGTGTTCGACAATTTTGCGCTGGATGAAGGCGCCAAGGTGAGCAAGGGGGCGCCCTCCTTCTCCGAGGTCCTGAAAGAGTCGATCAGCAAGGTGAGCGAGCTTGAAAAGGAGGCGAGCGAGCAGACGTCGAAGCTTGCCAAAATGGAAACCCAGGACGTCCATAACACCATGATCTCCGTTCAAAAGGCGGACCTGAGCTTCCAGATGATGATGCAGATAAGGAACAAGATTATCGATGCCTATCAAGAAATAATGAAAATCCAGGTGTAGGTAAATGGACACGCTCATCGGCAACCTGAAGACGCATCTCAAAACCGTACCCAGGAACAAGCTTTATCTGTACCTTATGCTCCTGATGGCGGTCGTCGGCGGGTCTGTCATCGGTCTTTCTTTCCTCCAAAAGGAAGACTATCAGCCGTTATTCACGGGACTCGCAACCGATGACGCGTCCACCGTCGTGGCAAAATTAAAGGAGCAGAAGATCCCTTATAAGCTGAGCATAAACGGGACGACCGTATCCGTGCCGAAGGAGAAGATCTACGACGTAAAACTGCTCCTTGCCTCTCAAAACGCACTGCCGGGCGCGGGCGGAATAGGCCTTGAGCTGTTTGACAAGACGAATTACGGCATGACCGAGTTCATGCAGGGCATTAATTATAAGAGGGCCATACAGGGCGAATTGACGCGGACCATCAACCAGATGCCGGAAATCAGGGCGTCCAGGGTGCATATCGCCATACCCGAAAAGACGCTCTTCACGGAAAGGGAAAGGGAAGCGACGGCTTCCGTATTCCTCAAGCTGAAGCAGGGCAGGGAGCTGGGCAGGGAACAGGTAGCCGGCATAGTGCAACTCGTGGCGGGCAGCATAGAGGGGCTGAAGCCCGAGAACGTGGTGGTCATCGACTCCTCGGGGAAGATCCTTCACAAGAGCGGCGACACGAATTCCGCTTTTAACATGTCCGGCCAGGAATACGAGCTGCAAAGGAACGTGGAAAGGAAGATCGAGGAATCGGTGCAGTCTATGCTCCAGACTTTCCTCACGAACAGCAGGTCCATCGTAAGGGCGAGCGTCGAGCTGAACCTGCGGAAGGTGGAGAAGGTAGAAGAGGAATACGCCCCGGACAAAGCCGTGGTGACGAGCCAGAAGAAGGTCAAGGAAAAGTCGGTAAACGGCAAGACGAAAGCGGGCGGGGTGCCCGGTGTCGCTGCCGGCGCAGCGGCAGCCGCCGCCAAGGGGAAACAAACCGGGCCGAAACAGGAAGAACAGAACGTCAACCAGACGGAGAGAGAAGACGAACAGGTCAGCTATGAAGTGAGCAAAACGGTGAGGAAGATCGTCGAGCCTTTCGGCGATATAAAGCACATCTCCCTCGCCGTCCTCGTCGACGGAAAATACGAAAAGATAAAGGGGCAGAAAGGCGAGGACCTGAAGTATATCCCGAGGTCGCAGCAGGAGCTGGGCAATATACGGAACCTGGTTTTGAGGGCGGCCGGTTTGAACGAAGAGCGGGGCGATAAAATCGAAGTCCTCAACATGCCCTTCGAGGTCGAGAACATACCGGACGAGAAGAGCTTTCTGGGCAATGCGGATAACAAGGACATCGTGATCAGCTTTGGAAGGTACGCCTTTTATCTGATCATCGGACTGTCCGTATTCTTCTTCGTTCTGAGGCCATTTCTGAAGGTGGCGCAAAAGAAGGAAGACGCCCTTCCCCTCCAGAAGGTGAAAGACGTCTACATGAAGACGGCAGGGGCGGGACCCGCGGCTATCCCGGCGGGCGACCAGATGCAGCAGGGCATGGCGGAAGCGTTCAAAGACAAAGCCCTCGTGGGCTCGATAATCCGGGAATGGGTTAAGGAGACGTAATGGATGCCCCTGCAGAGCTTCCAGGCATAAGGAAGGCCGCGATACTCCTGCTTACGATGGATGAAAGCCTCTCGAAAGAGGTCATCAAGGAGCTGGACGAGGATGAGATAGACGCCGTCGGGCAGGAAATAGCCAGGCTGCGCCTTGTGCCGCACGAGATGGTGAGCAGGGTGCACGAGGAATTCGCCAAAAAGATCGACGGGCGCAAGAAGAATATCGTCGGGGGAGAATCGAAGTTCAAAATGCTCATCGAAAAGAGCCTGGGCAGCGAAAAGGCCGAGATTTTCATGGGGAACATGGAATCGAGGAGGGGCATGCCCGGTGATTTCCTGAGGACCGCCGACGCGAGGATACTGGCGAACCTGTTACGCGGCGAACACCCTCAGACTATTGCGCTGGTCCTGTCGATATTGAGTGTAAAGAAGGCGTGCGACCTTCTGACGTACCTGCCGGAAAAGGTCCACCGCGACGTGATGTCGCGGATGGCTTACCTGGAAAAGGTGGACAAGAAGATCATCGAAGACGTGGAGAACGTCCTCAAGGAGCAGCTGGAGGCGACGGGCGCCGTGGAAGGCAAGCAGATAGGCGGCGTCGAGATGGTGGCGAACATACTCAACCAGATGGACAGAAAGCTCGAATCGGAGCTGCTGGGAAAGATAGAGGAGGAAGACGCGAGCCTTGCCGAGCGGATAAGGCAGCTCATGTTCACCTTCGAAGACCTCATGAAGATCGACGACCGCGGCATGCAGACCCTGCTCAAGGAAATTACTACAGAAGATGTCGCTCTCGCCCTGAAAGGCGCTTCCGAAGCCATCAAAGAAAAGATTTTCAAGAACATGTCGGAAAGGGCCGCGGCGATGCTCAAGGAAGACCTGGAGGCGATGGCTCCTGCCCGTGTTTCCGACGTAGAGAGGGGGCAGATAAAGATCGCGATGGTCGCCAAGAAGCTGGAGTCCGAGGGAAAGATAGTTCTCTCGAAGGGCAATGAAAGATTCCTATAGCGCGTCGATGCCATTTACTCTCGATGACCTCGGCACGGTCGGGTGTGAGCGGCCCGAGGCCGGCTTCGTCTCCTACTTTCGTCCCAGGGTTGCGGAAGTCCAGCCGGAAGAGGCGGGCGTGGAGCCGCCTCCGAGTCCGGAAGACCAGGCCAGGAAAGTGTTCGAGGACGCGTACGTGCAGGGGGAAAAGGCGGGGTGCGACATGGGCATGCGGCGGGTCGACGCCATCGCGAAGAGGCTTGAGAGGCATATAGAAGAGGTGACGTCGTTCAAGGATGCCCTCGAGGACAGGTATGAAAAGCTGGCGGTCGAGCTCGCCCTGAAGTTCGCCGAGGTGGTTATCCTCCGTGAGTGCGCCGAGAAGAGAGACGTGCTGGCGGCCATGATAAGGAAGGCCATGGAGATCTGCGGGGATAAGAACGAGCTGGTTATCAGGGTCAGACAGGAGGACGCCCGCTATATAGAGGGTATCCGCTCCGAACGCATCAAGGTGATCGCCGATGACAGCTTAAAGGAACCTGGCTTCACCATCGAGACACAGGTGGGCGATATAGACGGGAGGATCAGCTCCCAGCTCGAAGAGCTGAAAAGCGCGCTGATCGATGATAATGAGTGAAGAACGGCTCCTGTCGGAGATGGCGGGACAACTCGCCCATCGCTACCCCTACAGGATATACGGAAGAGTCAACCAGGTGGTCGGTCTCGTTATCGAGGGCAGGGGCCCCCTGTCGTCCGTGGGTGACTCGGCGATGATCTACCCGCTCGACGATTCGCCTCCCATACACGCCGAAGTCGTCGGTTTCAGAGACGGCAAAACCATGCTTATGCCCCTCGGCGACCTGAGAGGCATCGGCATAGGGTCACGCATATTATCGAAGAAACGGACCGTGAGCACCACCGTGGGGGACGGCGTCCTCGGCAGGGTCATAGACGGCCTCGGCTACCCTATCGACGGGAAAGGGCCCTTGAACTGCCGCGAATCGATCCCTATTTATCAGGCTGCCGCCAACCCTATGAAGAAGCGGCGCATCGCCGAACCCCTTGACCTCGGCGTGAGGAGCATCAACGGCCTTCTCACCTGCGGGAAGGGACAAAGGATGGGGATTTTTGCAGGTTCGGGCGTCGGGAAAAGCGTGCTTCTCGGCATGGTCAGCCGGCACACCGAGGCGCAGGTGAACGTCATCGGCCTGATCGGTGAAAGGGGCAGAGAAGTACGGGAGTTCATAGAGAAAGACCTGCGGGACGGGATCAACCATTCGGTGGTCGTCGTCGCGACCTCCGATCAGCCGCCCCTCATCAGGGTAAGGGCCGCTTTCCTCACCGTAGCCCTCGCCGAATATTTCAGGGACCGGGGAAACGACGTGCTTTTGCTCATGGATTCGCTGACGCGCTTTGCCATGGCGCAGCGGGAGATCGGCCTCGCCATCGGGGAGCCGCCCACGACAAAGGGATATCCGCCGAGCGTCTTTTTCCTGCTTGCAAAGCTTCTCGAGAGGGCGGGCAACGGAGAAGGCGAGGGCACCATGACCGGCATCTATACGGTGTTGGTGGAAGGGGACGACCTCGACGATCCCATAGCCGACGCGTCGAGGTCGATCCTCGACGGCCATATCGTGCTCTCCAGGAAGCTGGCCAATGGAAACCACTATCCGGCGGTGGACGTGCTCAAAAGCGTCAGCCGTGTGATGAAGGATATCGTGCCGCGGGAGCAGACGGAGTACGCGGGCAAGATCATCGAGGTGCTGGCGGAGTACGAGAGGGCCGAAGACCTCATCAACATAGGGGCATACGCGTCGGGCAGCAACAAAAAGATAGACTACGCGATCTCCATGATGGAGAAAGTGAAGCTCTTTCTCACGCAAAAGAGCGAAGAAAGGGCCACCATTGAAGAAACGATCAACAGCATGAGGATACTCTTCTATGTCTAGCTTCCGGTTCGGCAGGCTGCTGGAGATCAAGGAAAAGCTGCGGGAGCACAAACAAGGTGAGCTGGAGCGTGCGATCACGGCCGCGGAGACGCTGGCTCGCGGGATCCGCGCGACGGAGGAGGAGATAACGGACCGGTACAACGGTATGGCGACCCGATGCATTACGGAAGAGGAATTTTCCCTGCTGATCGGTCACCTGGCCTATCTGGACGAGAAGAAGGCGGCCATGGGCCTGGAGAAGAACAGAATGGATAACAAGACCAACGCCCTGCGAAGAGAGTTGCTGGCCCTCACCATGGAGATGAAGATGTTCGAGAAGCTGAAGTCAAAGGCCCAACAGACGGCAAAGATCGCATCTGCCAGGAAAGAGCGAAAAATGATGGACGATCTTGCGCTCAGGACGGAATCGGAATAACGGGAGAATTTTCCCGATAGGAACTTTTTGAGTTCCCATCAGGAAGAATTTTCCCGATAGGAACTTTTTTCCCGTACCCCACCAGGATCTCACACACCATTCTCCCATTTTGATATACTCCCTCAACAGATTTATGATGTGGCACGCTTCTTGTTAATATGTCCCTCCATGCAGCAGACACTCCTGAACCTTCTGACAGCGGGTATGACGGACCTCAAGGCGACGACCATGGACCTGAAACCCGGCACCCTCCCCGCCGGCGACAGTCTCTTCGGGACGCTGCTGAGTCAGGCAATGGACGAAGGCTCGCCACAGGTGCCTGCCGGCGCCGTTGGCGAGACGAAGCCTTGCGCACCCCTCGATCTCCCCGCTCTCTTGCCGGCCCTTCTGGGGAAAGACGCGGCGGCCTTCGAGCAGACTTTGCAGACGAGCGCGGGGCAGGAGGCGCATCCCGCGTCGAGTGCCGGGTGGAAAGTGGCGGGCGCCTGGTGTCCGCAGGCGAGTGCCGCGGCGGCCGCGCTTCCGGCGGAAGGCACGACGAAAGCCGGTTCCGCGACCGTAGCACCGCAGACCGTGCCTTTCGCGACGGACGCAACATGGAGCGCCACGACGCAAGCCGGCGCGGAACCCAACCCGGAGCAACAACTGCAAGACCTGATCATGGGGTTGGTGGCCCTGGTGATGATGAAGGATGCCGGGGCACAAGATCAACAGGCCGCGGCGACGGCTTCGGTCCCGGGGGAGCAGGAGGCTGCCGCGGAGCAGGGCAACGTGCCCGTTACCGGCCCGATCGGCCTGGGAACCACCGGCCTGTCTCAGCGGAGCAAAGTGGCATCGAACGACGCCACATCGGGCAAGACGTCGGAGACGGACACCCGGCATCTCCTCGACACCCTGGCGCTCCTGCTTTTTGCGGGGCTTGAGGCAGCCAAGCAGGAGCCGGACACGTCGCCGGCGGCACCCGGAGAGACACTGCCCTCCCTGCCGAAAGAGGGACGGGCCGGGACGGGGACTGCCACAGGGCCGGCGCTCAAGGCGCAGGCCGCGGCCGCCGGTCCGGCGACAAGCCCCGGTCCGAAGGGGCCGGGGACGGCGGCATTGCCTGGGGGCGAGTCGAAAGGATTTACGGCGCACCTCCCCGGCGCGGGGACGGATGCGGCTGTAACCGGAGGGAAGACAATGGTCCGGGCGGAGTTTGCGCTCGACCCGGCGGCGGCCTCCGCGGGCGAAAATAGTCTTACCCTGCGGGTATCGGTGGGCAGCGCCGTGACTTCCGCACAGACAAGCCTTGCGGGACAGACGGTGGGAAGCGCGCAGGAGAGTGTCAAGGAAGTGGTGAAGGAAGCAGGCGGCGGGCATGATGACGGCGTGGTGACCGTCGTCAGGGAGCTGACGCCCCTCCTCCTCGAAAACCGGGACGGCAACGCGTCACACGACCCTGGGACCGGCAAAGAGAGGTCGGGCGAGAGGCAGAGCTACCCGGCCGCGCTCGATGGGCACGTTTCCATGAATAGCGAACCGGCACAGGAGCAGCAGGTATCCGGTCAATCGGCTTCCTCCGGGATGATCGAGAGGTTCGACCGGATCATGGAACAGGTCGGGACCGGTTCGGCCCCGCACGATATGACGGTCAGGCTCACGGTAGGGAACGAAGACAGCCTCGTCCTCGGGTTGAAGGACCTCGGCCAGACGGTCACGGTGGAAATCAGGGGCTCGAACCAGGGGATGATAAACCTGCTCCAGTCTCAACGGGACGTCATCATCAGCCACCTTGAAGGCAAGGACATATCGGCGAACATCATCATCGATCCCAATGCCTCAGGGACACCCGAGAGAAGAGACAGGAGAGAAACGAAGCAAAGGACCTTCGCCGCCCGTGGAAAAGTTGGCGGGGGGTTCGACGGCATACTCGAAATATTCGCGTAAAGGAGGGTACATGTCCACAGATACCACGGGTGTCACGGCTGCCTCGGCAGCGAGCACGACCGCCTCTTCGACCGGATCCAACGCACTGATAAGCGATACCGAATTCCTTCAGATCCTGATCGCGCAGCTCCAGAACCAGGACCCCCTCAACCCTACCGACGCGAATCAATTTGTCACGGAGCTGGCCCAGATGACGCAGGTGCAGTCGCTTCAGAGCATGCAGACGTCTCTGTCGAGCCTTTCGACCAGCCTCGGCATCGGGTCCATGAGCCAGTGGGCTTCGGCCGTAGGGGACTACATGCAGGTAAACGACACGTCCATATCGCAAGGGGACGAAGTGGTCCTCTCCCCGAGCGGCGGTTATGACCAGATAACATTGAACCTGCAGAATAAATCGGACGGAAGCACCAGCCAGGTGACGTTCAATCAGGGCGACTCCCTGGTTTATTCGGATACGGACGGCAATTACACGGTGCAGGGGGCGACGGCGACACTGAACGGCCAGGCCGTCACGTGCACCACGCAGGTGTACCGGGCCATTACGGGCGTGCAGTCAGGCAGCTCGGGGGTCATGCTCGTGGCAGGCGATGGGACGACGTACGCGACAAGCGCCATCATAGGACTAACCAAATAACGCATAGGGGGACAGCATGCTCACTTCACTGTATTCGGGAATCAGCGGCCTTTTGGCCAACGCCGACGCGCTCGACATCATCGGTAACAACATCTCGAACTCCAATACCACGGGTTTCAAGGCAAGCAGTGCGTCCTTCGAGGACGTGCTTTACCAGACGGTGGCGGGCACGAGCGGTACGGGGCAGGTAGGGAGAGGCGTGGCCCTGGGCGCCGTTCAGACGGATTTCTCGCCCGGGTCGGTCGAGACGACGAACTCTTCCACCGATCTGGCAATCGGCGGGCAGGGGTTCTTTATCGTGAAGAAGACCGGGGACAACACGGATTACTACACGAGGGCCGGCGGGTTCAGCCTCGATAAAGTCGGCAATATGACCGACGCCAACGGCGATTACCTCCAGGGTAAAGTGATAGACCAGACCACCGGAACGGCCACGGGGGTCGATGTGAACATCAGCATATCCCAGCAGCCGAGCCAGCCGAAGGCAACGCAAACGATCGATATGGTGGTCAACCTCGAGTCGGACTCGGCGTGGAAGGGCGAGTGCACGGTGACGGGCGGCACGCCGGGCACGGATCTCACCAGCGTTTCGGCAGCCACGAGCAGCTACCCTGCCACGGGCAGTTATACCCTCACGGTGACCGGCCCGGCCGTCAGCGGTAATTTCCCTGTCACGGTGACCATGCCCGATGGCACCGTCGTGACGGGGACGGCAACGAGTAACGGCAACGTGACCGACTTCACTGGTACGGATTCCAGCGGAAATACGGTAGATACCGGCCTGAACCTGGCCTTCGGCACCCTTACGAGCGGTGATACGACCACATTCAGCCTCAGCGGTTTTGACGGTTCCACCGCCGTCACCCAGTCCAATACGACAAACTATTCGTCGTCCGAAACGGTGTACGATTCACTCGGCACGGCCCACACGGTAACGGTCAATTTCCGGAAGGCTTCCGTCGACAGCGCCTCTCAAACATCGACGTGGAACTGGAACGTGACGGTAAGCGGACAGGATTCGGTGGCCTCGGGCGGGTCCGGGACCATGACATTCAATGAAAACGGCGTCCTGACCTCGGGCGGGTCTCCACAGGCCGTCACCTTCGATTTCGCCGGGGCACAGCAAAATCAGGTCATCGACCTCGTGTTCGGGTCGGCCTCCGGCGAGGGCTCATCCACGCAGTACAGCAGTTCTTCGAAAACCACCTACGTGGGGCAGGACGGGTACGCCCCCGGCGTGCTCCAGAGCGTCAGTGTGAGCCAGAATGGTGTCATCTCCGGTACCTACGACAACGGCCAGATCCTGCAGCTTTACCAGTTAACCCTCGCAAACTTCGACAACCCCCAAGGGTTGAAAAAAGAAGGCGGCAATCTTTATTCGGCGACCCTCGACTCGGGTAACGCCTACACCAACGCCCCCGGCCAGGGCGGCACGGGACAGATCAGCTCCAATTCACTGGAAGGGTCGAATGTGGACCTGGCCACCGAGTTCGTGAAGATGATAGTCGCCCAGAGGGGCTATGAGGCGAACTCAAAGGTGATTACCACCACGGACCAGATTCTGCAAAGCCTTATGAACATAAAACAGTGATGCCTTTCTAAGAGAAGGCGAGGAGCTGCGAAGACAGATGAGACAAAAGGGACGGCTGGGTGCGCCAGCCGTCCCTTTTGTCTCATGGCGCCCGTCTATCGGCATTTGCCATCGTCCCGGTGAGGGGAGCAATGGTCCTCTTGTCCCCCATGTCCTGGATATCCCTTATGTCAAGAATGTGACGTAAACCGTTTTTCTCCCAACACCGGAAGGCCGGACCAGGCGCCGGCCGCTTTCTCGAAAGAGCGTGCTTTTCCATGGTGCGAGCCGGTTTTCCTTTGTCTTTCATCGTTGGCACATATATTGCTTTTTTCATATAAGAGGGAAGAAGATATGGCTGAAGAGCAGACAGAAGAAACCGTCCCGGAGAGTGTGGCGCCGGAAAAAAAGAAGAAAGGGTTCATGAAGATCGTCGCGATCGGTCTTTTGGCCGTCGGGCTCGCCGGAGGGGCGGGATACTATTTTTACGGCAAGACGCTGCTTGCGCGCTATACACAGGGCAAGCAGGCGCACAAGGAGCCCGAGAAGGTCGAGGTCGGACCCCTTTTGTCGCTCGAACCCTTCATCATCAACGTATCGGGAGACTCCCAGAGATTTGTCAAGATTTCCATGGCCATCGAGCTGAAGAATGAAAAGGCCGTCGAGCGCACGAAGAAGATGACGCCGGTCATCCGGGACATGGTGCTTTCGGTGCTCGGGACCAAAAAGCCGGAGGCCTTCATGGACGTCAACGGCCGGGCGGCGATGAAAAAGGAATTGTTCGAGGGGGTTAACCGGCTTTTTGCGGACAGCGGCCTCAGGGCCGTCTACATCACCGATATCATTATGCAGTAGGAGCGCGCACATGGAGCAGCTACTCTCTCAAGAAGAAATCGATGCACTGCTGCACGGCATTTCAGATGGGGACGTCGAGACCGCCGTGGAAGAGGTAGCGGTAGAGGCCGAACAGACGCCGGCACCCGCGGCCCAGGCGCAAGTACTTGATTTTGCGAAATATACGAAAGGCAGAAAAGAGAAGCTGCCTTCCCTCGAATTTGTATCGGACAGGTTGTCGAAATCCTTAAGGTCGGCCCTCACCCTGTTTCTCGAGAGAGAGGTCGAAATAAACATCGCCCCCACGCAGTATATCGAATACGGGGAATTCATAAAGACGCTCCCTCTGCCCACGAACATGAATATCGTTACCACGGAGCACCTCAAAGGCTTCTTTATCGTGATTTTCGATGCAAAACTGATCTTCTGCGTCCTTGAGACCGTCTTTGGCAGCAACACGATTACCGTGCCGAAGATAGAGGGCAGGGAATTCACCAAAATCGAGTTCAACGTCATAAAGAAGCTCGTCGACATCGTCTGCGCGGAAATGGAAAAGGCGTGGGAGCCCGTGTACAAGATACGGTGCAAATATTCCAGATCGGAGATAAACCCCAACTACATCACCATGGTCTCCCTCGAGGAAACGGTTGTCATCTGCGAGTTCGCGATCGAGGTCGCGGACGTGGTGAGCTGGATGAAGATATGCATGCCCTACGGTATCCTCGAATCGATAAAGGGTTATCTCATTTCCACGCCTTCGAGAGAAGACCTGGACATGCGGGAAAAATGGATACAGAAACTGCGCGCCCGCGTCGAGGAAGTACCCCTCGACATAAGGGGCATCCTCGGAAAAAAGAAAATTTCCGTCGAGGAGTTTCTGAGGATAAAAAAGGACAGCGTCATCGTCACGGATACGAATGTGGATGAGCCGATCGACATCGAGGTCGGGAACAGGACCAAGCTGAGAGGCAAGATGGGCGTCTACAAAGGGAACAAAGCAATCAAGATAGAGCAGATAGTGGATTAAGAAGGGGGGTGCGATGGAGGAATTCTCAGGCCAGGAACGGCAGACCGGACACAACGAAGGCCAGGAAATGAGCATCGAGAGTCTCCTTGACATTCCCGTCGAGATCTCCGTCGAGATAGGAAGGACGAGAATGCCCATAGGCGACCTCCTCTCGCTGACGAGGGGGTCGATCGTGGAACTGAACAGACTGGCGGGAGAATCGGCGGACATTTATGTGAACGAGAAGCTTGTCGGAAAAGGCGAGATCGTGGTGGCGAGCGAAAGACTGGGCGTGAGAGTACTTGAGATAGTGACCCCGAAGGAGCGGGTGCAGAAGCTCGGCTAATGGAAAATATCTACTACAGCGCAATCAGGATGCTCCTGGGTCTCGCGGCGATAGTGTTTGCCGCCCTGGTCTTCACCCGCTATATGGGAAAATGGCGGTTGAACCTTGGCCCCAAGGGTGCGGGTTACGGCCTGCACAGGGTGGAGACCGTTAATCTCGGATACCGGAAATTCGTCTCGGTTATCGAGGTGAGGGACCACGTGCTGGTCATAGGGGTCGGCGACAAGGAAATGGCCCTTCTCACGCAATGGAAAAAGGACGAGGAGCAAGGATGAGGCTCTTCCTTATCGCCCTTGTCATGGTCTCGCTGCTTGGATTGCCCTCCCTTTGCTACGCCAAATCGAGCCATGTCAAAGCCGCCGCACAGTCGGCCGGGCCGAAGAGCTCCGATATCTTCGGCTCCCTCGTGGGGAGCCACGGGAACAAAAACCTTATCAGTATCGTCATCGTCCTTACCATTCTGACGTTCGCCCCGGCAATCCTGCTGCTCATGAGCTCGTTCACGAGGATCGTCATCGTCCTTTCCTTTCTGCGGCAGGCGATGGGTGTGCCGCAGCTTCCTCCGAACCAGATCATCGTGGGTCTTTCGTTGTTTCTCACGTTTTTCATCATGGCGCCGACCT
>PLSJ01000161.1:18578-18799 GCA_003165115.1 Syntrophaceae bacterium
GGAGAAAGACCTGGGCCTGTTCATGGGCATCGCGGGGTTGAAGAGGCCCGCCAGCGAGAAGGATATCCCTTTCAAGGTCATCGTGCCCGCGTTTGCGATCAGCGAGCTCAAACGGGCCTTCCAGATCGGCTTCCTCCTCTATATCCCTTTCCTGGTTATCGATATGGTTATCGCGAGCGTCCTGCTTTCGGCGGGGATGATGATGCTGCCGCCGATATTCA
>PLSJ01000112.1 GCA_003165115.1 Syntrophaceae bacterium
CGTCGCTCCCCGCCCTCATCATCACAAAGAGGTCGAAGGTGGCGATCATGGAGAAATAGTCGTCGAGCCGGTAGCCCGCGAGGATGACGTCTTTTTCCAACCCGAGGGCATGGATCGGCTTCCTGACGCTCTCCTCTATCTGCGAGCTTCGGCCCACGATGACGAGCTTCACCTTATCTACCCGCGCCCGGAGCATCCCGAAGGCTTTCAGGATCACGTCGTAGCCCCGGTCGGGCTTGAGGCGGCCGATGACGCCCACCACTTTCTCGTCCGGACCGAGGCCCAGGGAGCTTTTGAGGTCACTGACCCGGCCGTCGTAGACGTGCACACCGGGGGGCAGCACGACGCACCTCTCGTCGGGGTAGGCGAAGCGCTCCATATCGCGTTCTTTTATCGTCCTGCCGTAGGAGGCGAGGCCGTCGGTCCTGCGGAGAAGCGCCGACATGGCGAGGCCCGGATCAAGCCCGTCTCTCTTGTGGTCGGTCCTCACGAGGAGCGGCCTGTCGGCGTGTCCGAAAAGCGATGCCGCCGCCAGCGCATGGTCGTGGGTGAGGTTGCTGTGTAGTATATCGACCTTCCGCTCCACCGCATAGCGGTAAATGGCGCGGAAATCGAAGAGCCAGTCACGGGGCGAGAAGTACCTGTTCAGCTTCAGGCCGTCGTGGCAGGGGAAGCCCCGTTTCCGGGCCTCCTTCTCCACGGTCCGCTCACGGAAGTCGGCGGGGGCTTTCCGAAAGGCGAGGGTGACGTCGATCCCCAGGCTGTGGAGGCTTTCGCACAGCGAGACCACCGGCTCCGCCGGGCCTGTCCATTTCCAGTCGCTCAGGAGGTGGAGGCATCTCATTGCGCGTAAAACGCCTTTACGGCCGCGGCGACGGAGACGGCTTCCTCTTCGGTGAGCGTCGGGTAGAGAGGAAGGGAAAGGATCTCTGAGGCGGCCTTTTCCGCCACGGGGAAATCGCCTTTCTTGTGGCCCAGGTGCTTGTATGCCGGCTGGAGGTGGACCGGCGTGGGGTAGTGCACGAGGGTGCCGATGCCACGGCCCCTGAGCGCCTGGGAAAGTGCGTCCCGGTTGGGCGTCCTTATCACGTAGAGGTGGTAGACGTGATGCGCCCACGGTTTTTCCACGGGGAGCACGACCGGTGTCTCGTCTTCCAGGTCCCAGCGGTAGATATCGGCCAGGTGGCGCCGCTTTTCGTTTCCCGCGTCGAGCCTCCCCAGTTTCAGGGAGAGGACGGCCGCCTGCAATTCATCGAGGCGCGAATTGAACCCCTCGACGATGTGCTGGTGTTTCTCCGCCTGTCCGTAGTTGCGCAGGCGGCAGATCGCGTCGTAAACGGCGCGGTCGGCCGTCACGAGGCCACCCGCGTCGCCGTAAGCACCAAGGTTTTTCGTGGGATAGAAGCTGAAGGCGGCGGCGAGTCCGAAGGTGCCGACCTTTCGTCCTTTATAGAGGGCGCCGTGCGATTGACATGCGTCCTCGAATATCGTCACGCCGAAGCGGCCGCACACATCGATGATCTCGTCCATCCGGCAGGGATGGCCGTAAAGGTGGACCGGGATGCACGCCTTCACACCCTTCTCGGACTTGAGCACTTTTTCGAGGGCATGGGGGTCCATGGTGTAGGTCTCCGGGTCTATATCGCAGAAGACCGGCACGATGCCGTGCATGGAGAGGGCCATGACCGTGGCCACATACGTGTTCGGGGTGGTGACGACCTTATCGCCCGCTTTCAGCCCCAGGGCAAGCCCGCCGATGCGCAGCGCGTCCGTCCCCGACCCGACGCCCGCCGCGAAATGGACGCCGGTATAGCGGGCAAAGGCATCCTCGAAGGCGGCGAGCTCCTTGCCCATGATAAACTCGCCATTCCGGCAAACCCTGTCGAAAATCTCCGCCAGCGGTGCTTTCAGCTCGTCGTATTCCCTTTGCAGATCGAAGATCTTGACCATCAGTCCCAGTACTCCTTCTGGTGAATGCGATAGAAATCGGCCGTCCTGCGTATGCCCTCTTCCAGGCTCGTCTTCGGCGTCCAGCCGGTGGTCTGCTTTATCTTGGATATGTCGGCGTAGTAGTCGCCCGGCTCGACCTCTTTGCGCTCCCTGGTGAAGTCGGTGAAGCTCACGCTCCCTGAGCCGACGACTTCCGAGATCGTCCGCGCGAGGTCGAGGAACGAGACGGGCACCCCGGTCCCGACGTTGAAGACTTCCCCGTACGCGGCATCGGTCAGGGCCACGGTGAGCAGACACTGCACGAGGTCTTCGACATAGAGGAAATCACGGAGTATCCTGCCGTCGCCGAAGACCGGTATCGTGTCGTCGTCGAGGGCCTTGCGGATGAACCAGTTGAAAACGCCGTACTCGTCGTGCGCCATCTGGTGGCGGGGGCCGAAGGTGTTCGTGATCCGCAAACATGCCCCCCTGATCCCGAAAATATCATCGTAGACCAGCACCATCTTCTCGGCGGCGAGGTTCGTGACAGCATAGATGCCCTTTGGGTTCGTGGGATGGTCTTCGCCGACAGGCAGCTTGACGCTCGCGCCGTATTCGCCCCTGGTGCCCGCGAATATGACACGCCCTGTCCGGTTGCCCCATTTCAGGGCTTCGAGGAGCACGAGGGTGCCCGTGCAGTTTATGTCCAGGTCCTGGATGGGGTTCCTCATGCTGTCCACGTGGTTCACCTGTCCGGCCAGGTGAAAGATGTAATCCTTCCCCTTGACGAGGTGGTTCATGGAGAGCTGGTTCCGCACGTCCGAGAAGTTGATCCTCACCCTGTTCTCGATCTCCTTCACGTTGAAGAGGTTCCCCCCCTGCCGGGGCAGCATGTTGTCGACGATCGTCACGTGGGCGCCGAGGCGCACCAGTTCTATGGCGAGGTTGCTGCCGATGAAGCCCAGGCCGCCTGTAACGANNCCTTCCATTCCTTTTCTCCAGTTCCCAGAGTTTTGCGTGCTTCATGAACACGTAGTACATGGTGGAGGCGACGATAATGAGGCCGGGTATCCCGTCGCGGAACCCTCCCTTCCACAGGTAGTCCCTCAAAAAACGGTAGAGGGGCCTGCCGAGCATGTTGAACAGGCGAAAGGGGCGGTGCGACGCGGCCATATCCCCGGCAAACGCCCCGGAATACCGGTCGACCGTGCGTATCTGACCCGATATGTCGCTATAGGGCGTGTGGAGGTAGTGGTTTTTCAGGCGTCCCACCTTGCCCTCGACGCGCACCTTCGCGTGAATCCCCCCGAGCCACCGGCCGTGTTCCTTCCGGTACAGGCGGATTTCGTGGTCGGGATACCATCCGCCATGCTCGATGACCCTGCCCAGGTAAAAATTTTTCCGCCGCACCATGAACCCGTCACAGTCGGTCCCCGACCGGAGCACCTCTTCGATCTCACCCTTGATCTCGGGGGTGAGCCATTCGTCGGCGTCGACAAAGAGCACCCAGGGTTGCGTGCAGAGGCCCTGGGCGTAGCCGTACTTCTCCGCCATATCGGTCGTGCAGAGCTGGTAGAGCCGGTCCGTGTACCGCCCTATGATCTCGCGGGCGCCGTCCGTGCTCTCCGAATCGACCACCACGACCTCCGCCGCCCAGGCCGCAAGCGACGCCAGGGCTTTCTCTATCGTGGCGGCGTTGTTGTAGGTGATCATATAGACGGACAGGGGAATCATTCTTTTCTCGCTTTCGGTTCTTCCTCTTTATGAGGGGAAGGCTCCGCGAGCTTTGCTCGTGGANNGACGCTAGCCCCGATAATTGTCTTACCTGCTCGATTATGTCCCTGGTCGAGTGGTCCTTCGGGTCTCCGACGATGGCGACCTCCCCGCCGTAAGCGCGGACGACCTCTCTCTCCGGGACCGTCTCCACGGTGTAGTCCGTCCCCTTCGCATGGATATCGGGCTTCAGCTCGCGCAAAAGATGCTCGACCGTGGGCTCCGGGAAGGCGACCACGTAATCGACGCACGCGAGGGCGGCCAGTATCTCGATGCGCTCTTCCAGAGGCGTGATCACGCTGCTCCTCTTGCCGAGGGAGATCAAAGACTCGTCGTCGTTGACGCCGACGATGAGGATGTCCCCCAGGGCCCTGGCGCCTTGCAGGTAGCGCACGTGGCCCACGTGGAGGAGATCGAAGCACCCATTGCCGAAGACGATCTTCTTCCCTTTGAGCTTTTCCTGCCCGACAATGACTTTCAGCTTGTCGAGGTCACGAATCCATTGTCCCATATTCCTCGATCGCCCTCTTCAGCTCGTCCGCCGTCACCACGGCCGTGCCCGTCTTCATCACGACGACGCCGGCCGCGCAATTCGCTATCCGTGACGCCCCGTAGAAATCGGCGCCCGAGGCCAGCGCCAGCGTAGCGACCGCGGCCACCGTGTCTCCCGCGCCCGTCACGTCGGCGATCTCGTCGCTCCCGTGGATCGGTATATGGTGCATGCGCCCGCTCTTGAGGAAGAGGCTCATGCCCTTGTTCCCCCTCGTGATGAGGAGCGCTTCCACGTCCATAAAGCCGATGATGTGCCTGCCCACCTCTTCCACGTCCGTCTCGCCGTCGAGGCCCGCGAGGCCGTAGGCCTCCGACTCGTTGGGCGTGATCATGGTAAGCCCTTTGAGCTCCCGCAAATGATACCTCGAATCTCCGACGACGATCTTCCCGCGGGCCGCGTCCGCCGCGTTGGCCCGCATCTCCCTGTCGATAAGCCCGTACTCGTAATCGGAGAGTATGACGGCGTCCATACGGGGGACAATCGCCGCGAGCTTCCGCCGCAACTCCGCCCTCAATGCGGCGGGGAAGGGGGCGTCCATCTCCCGGTCGACCCTTATCACCTGCTGCTTCGATGTGTGGGTGTCTCCGGCGAGGATCCTCGTCTTCGTCACGGTCCTGCCGTCATACCTGACAAGCCCATCCAGGTCGATGTTCCCGTGGGCGGCGAAATGGGCGTACAGCTTGTCGCCCGCTTCGTCCCGCCCCAGGCAGCTCACGGGATGCACATGGGCGCCGAGGGCCAGCAGGTTGTTTATCGTATTGCCCGCGCTGCCCGGCGTGATGCTTTCATGCTCGTACCTGATCACCACCACCGGCGCTTCCCTCGACAGCTTATGCGGTTTTCCGTAGATATAGATGTCGGCTATCACATCGCCGACCACGCAGATGTGTTTATCTTTGAACCGGTCTATCAGTGCCGGCCGGATGTCCACCTATAACACCTCCTCGATCTTAGCCAGCACCTCTTCCGGGCTTATGTCCCTCACGCAGGCGTGGTCCCGGTCGCAGCGCTTCATGTTGCAGGGCCTGCACGGTATCTCCTTGCAGATGGCATGGGTGAAGCCGCCGGCATACGTCGTGTAGCGTTCGTCCATGGGGCCGAGGACGACCACGGTCGGCACGTTGAGGGCCGCACTGACGTGGCGGGGGCCCGTGTCGTTGCTGACCACCACGGAGGCCCTGGCAAGGCAGACCTTCATCTCCCTCACGTCCATGTCCCTTACCTCGATCGCCTCCCTGCGCTTCGCGCCGTCAAGGATGCGTCTGGCGATCCCTTCCTCGCCCTTGCCGGGAAGCAGGTATACCCGGAGGGAGAACCTCTCCGCGAGCATGTCGGCGAGGCGCGAGAAATACGTGTCGGGCCACCTCTTCGACGGGCCGTAGTGCGCGCCGGCGATGAAGACGGCGTAGCGGCCCGTTACATCCGTGAACCTTTCGTCGAACCGCCGCTCCTCGTCATCCGTCACCCGCAGGAAGGGTGTTTGCCCGGTCCTCGTTACGGAGAGCGCATCGGTGATCCTCAGGTAATGCTCTACCGTGGGCTCTGGTTTCGAGGGGCTTTCTTCTATGATCGAGTCGAGCATGAAGCCCCTGCTGTTCCGGCCGTAGCCTATCCTCGTCCGCACCGACCCGAGAGCGAAAAGCAGGGCCGACCGGAAGGAATGGGGCAGGAGAATGCCCCTTTCGAAGCAGCCGCTCCTGATGGTGCTCACCAGGTCGAGGAAAGGTACCACGTCCCTGCCGTCGTAGAGGATGAAGCGGTCGAAGAGCTCCAGGCCGTTGTACAGGTGCATGGCGGAACGTTTTCCCACGCCCCACAACTCCCCGTCGAGGGACTGTCTCAGGGAATGGAGGAAAGGCGTCGCCATCACCATGTCGCCGAGCCAGTTAGGCAGGTATATTATCGTCTTCCCAGTCACTCCTCACACCCATAAAACGGTTGTACCTCACCTCGTAATGCTGCTGCCCGCGTTGTCGCACCCGCTCGTCGGCCCGTTCGATCTCGGAGGCGACAGACGCCTTTCCCGTCTCCCATGCCCCCGGACCCATCGCCTCTACGCGTGAGACGATCCCGGCGTATTCGGGAACGTCCGCATACCCGTTGACAAAGGCGCAGAAGCAGTCTTTCGCCTTCTGCACGTAGAGGTTGACGTCCGCGCCGAGGTCCATGCAGGTTTCGTCGGTGAAATTGTCGAGGTCCGCCATCCGCGCGAAATCGATGGCGCCCGCGCTTTGCGCGATCTCGAAAGCCCTTGTGCCCACGAAGGGGAAGAAGAGCGTCCACCGGAAGCGCCCCGGCTGTATCTTCGCCAGGAGCCGCAGCGTATCCTGCACGTCTTCTTTCTTCTCACCCGGTAAACCTATCATAACAAAGGCCGAGGTGTGAAGACCAAATTTATGGGCCGCACGGAAGGCCGCCTCGATATCGCCGTTGGTCATGTACCGGGAGAGCACGCTCCGGCGCATCCTCTCGCTCCCGCTCTCGACGCCGAATTTCACTATCCTGCACCCGGCCTCCTTCAGATAGGAGGCCGCCTCCTCGTCGAACATCCTCACGTGGGCGTTGCAGACAAAGCCGATCCGCGTCACGCTCCGGTATTTTTCAGAGAATTCCCGGAGCCAGTCCTTGTCGAAGGTGAAGAGGTCGTCATCGAAGATGAACATGCCAATCCCGTGGTAGCGGGAGAGCAGGGATTGGATCTCGCCGATGACCTGGTCGACCGTATGGCGTCTTATGTAGTCTTTGGGCAAATGCCCCGAGTCTTTGTAGAGCTTGATGATCCTGTGGTTGAGGCAATAGGTGCACCTGAAGGGACAGCCCCTCGATGAGAGCAGGCCGACCCATCCGCCCTTTGCGTCGATCATCCGCTGGAAGTCGAAGATCTCGTAGTCCTTGGGCGGGAGGCGCACCAGGTCGGTGTACGGCCTCAGAGGCTCAAGGACCGCACGATTGCCGTCCCTGTAGCCCATGTTCGGGACGTGCACGGGACTGCCGGCCCTGATCGATTCGAGGAACGCCTCTTCTCCCTCGCCCACGCAGATGGAGTCGAGAACGGGCTCTTTCAGGGTCCCGTAAGGGTCCATGGTGGGGTGGATGCCGCCGAAGACTATGGGCCGGCCGTAGTACGTCCGCAAGGAAGCCGCAATTTCGAGCGCGTACTTGTACTGGTTGGTCAGGACGGAAAAGCCGATCAGGTCTGGATCGATCCGCGTGACGTCCTGCTTGATGCGCATCAGGTCGAGGGGGTAGCCGAGGTCCGCGTTTATATTGAGCAGGAATGTCTCGATGCCCTCGGACTTCAGGAGGCCCGAGATATAGGATATGCCGTAGTTGAAGCCGATCTGGGCGTTCAGGTTCGGGTAGATGAAAAGGACGCGCATCATGCGCCTCCCGCGGCTGCCCAGGCAGCCAGTACCGCGCTCTCGACGTCGTTCACGCTTATCGAGCGGAGGCACTCCCGGCTCTCACACGCCTTGTCCCTGCACGGGCTGCACGGCAGCTCTTTCCGCACCATCGTATGGCCGCTGCCGTAAGGGCCGTTGACGAGATGGTCGGTGGGGCCGAATATGGCGACGACGGGCACCCGCGCCATGGCGGCCAGGTGCATCACGCCCGTATCGCCCCCTATGTAGAGGCCGGTCCTTGCGAGCAGGGCAAGGAGCTGCGACACCGTCGTGGCGCAGGCGAGCACGGCGTGGCCGCCGCCCATCGCCGCGAGGCGGCGTGCCTCGCCCTCTTCTCCCGGTCCCCACAGGACCATCATGGTCGCGCCCGTGGCGTCGCCCACACGCCTGATAAGCTCGCCGTAGCGATTGAGGTCCCATCTCTTGAACTCGCTCCCCCTGCTGCAAAAAGGGTTGACGGCAAAGATCGGGGAGGCGGTCTTGCGGCCGGAAAGAAAGGCGTCGATGTAGGACGCGGCGGCCGGCGGTATTGTGAGGTCTATTTCGGGGAGGCGGCTGCCGCCCAGCCGGGAGGCAAGCAGCATGTTCCTCTCGGCCTTGTGCATGCGCCCGTTCGGTGGCGCTGTTTTCTCGTCATAGAGGAGCCAGCTCCCCTCTTTGGCCAGGCCCCTGTCAAAGCCGATCTTGCGCTCGCCGCGGCTGGTCCATGCGAGGAGTGCGCTTTTGATGATGCCATGGAAATCGACGACAATATCATAGGCGTCCCGGCGGAGGCCCGAGCGGAAGGCCGCGAGCGTGGTGAGGGCGGAGCCGAGGCGTCCGGACCGTAAGGACCCGGAGATCTTGCGCCGTGGGAACTCTATGACCCGGTCGACAAATGGCTGATGGGCGAGCAGTTCCGCGGGCGTGCCTTCGACGAGCCATGTGACGGTCGACGCGGGCATGGCCGCTTTTATCGCCTGTACGGCGGGCATGGTCAGGAGCACGTCCCCCAGTGAGCTCAGCCTTATCACCAGGATGCTGGCACTTCTGAGGGGGGAGGCTTCGTCGGCTCCGCCGATGGAGGGGGTGCTGAGCCCCAATCTATGGTGCACCGTTGTCCTTGAAAATACGGACGAGAGGCTGAGGCAGTCTGGTCGGCTTTCTCTCGGCCGTCACGCAGATATGCCTCGTTTTCCCCCGGGCCACGGTTACCCCTTCTTTCAGGATCTCATAGGTGAAGGTGACGCCCCTCGACTGGACTTCGGAGACGCTCGTCCGGACCATAAGGAGGTCGTCGTAGACAGCGGGATTATAGTACTTTATCTCGACCCCGGAGACGACGAGGCGATAGCCCATCTCTTCGAATTTCCGGTAAGGAAAGCCTTTTTCCCGCATATACTCATTCCTCGCCACTTCGAGGTAGACAGGGTAGGTACCGTAATAGACGATGCCCATCATATCGNNCATTACAATGCCCTCGAAGACTCGGGCCTCAGCATGGATGGGTCCTTCTGGTTCAGCACGTGCATGATCGCCCGGAGCGCCCTGCTCTGGTCTTCGGGCAGCCAGACCTTTATGGGGAGATAATTCGAGGCGTGGTTGGAGGCAAAAAAGGTGTGGGTCACATTGGTGTTCTTGATCATGATGGCCAGCTCTTTCAGCATCTGATAGGGGTCCGGCACGACGAACGTGCCTTTCTCCACCTCTTCGGCCAACTTTGTCCCGGGGACCACGATGACGCTCAGGGCGCCCACGTATTCCGGGTCTATCCTGCTTAAGAACTTGCCCGTTTCTTCCGCGTGTATCTCGCTCCTCTCCACGCCGCCGAGGCCGAGGAGGACGGTGACCGAAAGGATGATCCCCGCCTCTTTTACCCGGGCAGCCGCCTCCGCGGTCTTGTCAAGGGTCGTCCCCTTGCACGCCCTGTCCAGGGTCACCTGGTCGCCCGATTCCACGCCGAGGTAGACAATGCCGAGACCCATTTCCTTCAGGGCCTTCAGCTCCTCCACGGATTTCGCGAGGATCGATTTCGTGTTGCCGTATACCCCGATGCGCTCAAGCTTCGGGAAGCTCTCTCTGATCAACTGGAAGATGGGTATGAGCCGCCTCTGCGAAAGAATGAGCGCGTCGNNTCTTGTCCTTGAAGGAGCCGCAGAACGTACACTTATTGTGGGAGCAGCCGACCGTGACCTGGAGAATAAGACTGTAGGCCTCGCTCGGAGGCCGGTAGATCATACCTTCGTACTTCATTTTTCAATCCTGTATACCTTCTCGCCTTCTCTTATGAAGCCGAACTTTTTGCGCGCAACGTCTTCGAGGTAGCGGTCGTCGTGCTGGAGACGTTCTATCTGGCCCTTCAGCACGATGTTTTCACTCTGGAGGGTGTTTATGGAAGCATCGACAGCCCCTATGCGCTGCTTGAGCTTTATGTAATCGATAACGCCATTTTCCGAAAAGCAGATGACAAATAACAAGGCAATGAGCAGGGCCAGCAACCCGTACTTTCTCGCCGCATCCTCCAGCATGTAGTTATAGTAACGGGTCACGGGGTAAATGTCAAGAAATGAGGTAAGCGCGCGTTTTCGGCGTCTATCTCCTTCGGAACCGTGGCCTATGCTTGGACATGGCGCGGAACGGGCGCTGCCCTTTTGGTTGACTTTGACGCGGCCCTCATGGTTAATGAGACGAAGGGCCGGACGCGTGCGGCCGATCCCTGGTGCGAAAGAGGTGTCGATGAGCAGGGGAGACGTCACCGAAAGCAAACGGGCGAAAGAAGCCCCGCGTGGAAGCGAGGCAGATTTCAGGGCCGTCGCGGAGAACATCGCCACGGGCATCTTCATCGTTCAGGGGGAGCGGTTCGTTTACATAAACCCCACCCTTACCAGGGACACCGGATACACGCTGGAGGACCTGTCGTCGATGAAGTTTTGTGACATCATCTCCTCCGGGATGCGGGAGACGGTGAAGTCAGACGCGGCGGCCAGTCAGCGGACGGGCAATACGGCTCTCGCAACATACGAAGCGCCGGTCATCACCAAATCGGGGGAGGAGAAGTTCGCGCGTATCGACGTCGTCCTCATCGAGTTCGGGAAGCAGCCGGCCATTCTGGGGTCGGTGACGGACCTCACGGAGCGCAAGCGGATGGNNTTCATGGATACGATACACCGGAAGATCTCATGCGGAACGTCAGGGGCCTTGCGAAGGTGCATGTCGACCCGGCCGCATACGGACGTTTCAGGAGGCTTCTTGGTGAAAAGAACGAAGTGAAGAATTTCGAGTGCGAGCTTTACCGGAGGGACGGCCGGAAGCGTTGGGTCTCGCTCACCGCCAGGACGGTCAGGAATTCGAAGGGGACCATCCTGCATTATGAAGGGACCGCCGTGGATATCACCGAACACAGGGACGCGGAAGAGAAGCTGCGTGAGAGCGAAGAAAAATTCCGGCTCCTCTTCGACAAGTCGGCCGACCCGATCGTGCTGCTGGACGGAGATACGTACATCGACTGCAATGAAGCGGCCCTGAGGCTGCTCAAGTGCTCCTCCAAGGAGCAGGTGATCGGGCTGCGCCCGCCCGACCTTTCCCCCGAGCGCCAGCCGGACGGACGGCTGTCGACCGGGGAGGTACGTGAGCACATCGCCATCGCGCTAAGGGAGGGGAGCCATCGGTTCGAATGGGCGAGGAAGGGTTTAGACGGCGAAGACTTCTGGTCGGAGGTTTCGCTGACCGTTATCCCGGTGCAGGGCCGGCGGATCATCTACAGTGTGTGGCAAGACATTACGGACCGAAAGGGGTCCGAAGAGGTGTTGAGGGAAAGGGAAAAGGAGCTCGAAAGAAACGCGCTCAACCTCGAGGAAGCCAATGCGGC
>PLSJ01000429.1 GCA_003165115.1 Syntrophaceae bacterium
GCCTGGAGGAGTGTCGGCAGGAATGGCGACATGATGCCGAAGCCGCCATAGAGCGTCGTATACAGGAGCACATAAGGGAAAAAGACACGTCCCTCGAAACGGCCTCCCGCGGTGCAGGTGATTCTCCCCATGCGTGTCGGTGCCTTGTTCACGGGGCAGGGGCTGCGCTCGCGCCGGAGGTGGAAACGCCGCAAGCGGCGGATTCGATGCAGGGAACCGGCGGGCGGGCAACGCGTTCAGCTCCCATCGCACTGTCGGGAACGTGAATGGGACCTGCCGCTTCAGCGAAGACGACGCGGCCGATCCATCCCGGTCCGGCGGGTGAGGCCATCACGACCGACATCCCCGCGCGCTTGGACCGGCTCCCCTGGACCCGCTTCCATGTGCTCATCGTGGTCGCACTCGGTATAACCTGGGTGCTGGATGGGCTCGAAGTCACGATCGTAGGTGCGATCGGCCCGGTGCTTCAGGACACCGCGACGCTCGGGTTGACCGCACAGGCGATCGGAGCCGCAGCGTCGGCCTATGTCGTGGGTGCAGTCTGCGGTGCGCTCGTGTTCGGCTGGTTGACTGACCGCTTTGGGCGCCGGCTCGTGTTCTACGTCACGTTGCTCGTCTATCTGACCGGTGTGCTGCTCACGGCGACGTCATGGAGCTTCTGGAGCTTCGCGGCGTTCCGGGCGATCACAGGCTTGGGGATCGGCGGCGAATACGCCGCGATCAATTCCGCGATCGACGAGCTGATTCCCGCCCGCTACCGCGGTCGGGTCGACCTCATCGTCAACGGCAGCTTCTGGCTCGGGGCGGCGGCGGGGGCGGCGGGATCACTCGTGCTGCTCGACACGCGGATTTTCCCACCTGGACGTTTATCTTCTTCTTTGCCTCCTGTGCAGCCAGCTCCGCGTATTTGACGGTAAGCGAGATCTTTCCGCTGGAGATCAGGGCGCTCGCGATAGCCCTTTTCTATTCGATAGGCACCGCGACCGGCGGCGTTGCCGCCCCGTGGTTATTCGGTGCGCTCATAGGGACGGGATCGCGGCTCAACGTCACCTACGGATATATCGCGGCGTCGCTCCTCATGATCGCGGCCGCGGTTATCGAGGCCGTATACGGCGTCAAGGCGGAGGGCACACCTCTGGAGCAGGTGGCCGCACCGCTCTCTACCGAAGCCTGAGCGCGTCACGCGCCGGCGCCCGGCACCTTTCAACGAGCCCCCGGAGCCGCGGGAGCGAGGAGGCATGGGCGGTCGCGCACGCGAGGTTCTCCAGCCCCGCGGGAATGTGCGCGATAAACGCATCCAGCCCCTTCTTCCGCCCCAGAAACCCGTAAGCCCCCAGGGCTTGCATGAGCCGCTGGGCCGAAGCCTCCCAAAAGACAATCCCGAAGGCGGCCCTGTCGACGTCCCGGCCCGAAAGGCCGTAATAGAAAGAGAGAAGCTCATCGCGGTCGGTGTCGGAAAAACTCACGTAAGGATCGCAGAGGAGTGACCCCAGATCGTAGGAGGCGCAGCCCTTGCGCATACCCTGGAAGTCAATAAGATAAGGCGCTCCGTCGCGGACCATTACGTTTTGGCTTTGCAGGTCCCTGTGGACCAGGCAGATCCCTCTTCCCGCAAGCCGGTCGGCCAGGGCCGCAAGCTCCGCTTCGAGCTCCCGCCCCAGGGCCGGCTCGATCTCGATCCCGCAGACGTCCTTCACGAAATGCGCCCTGAAGTAGTCACGCTCCCATCGATAGAGGTCGGGACCGAAGCCCTCCATGAGCCTCAGGCCGGAAGGGAGGTCCGCGACCGGGAAGGAATGAAGCCGGTGAACGGCGGAGAGCGTTTTCCGGTAAAGTGCCAGTCGCGTCTGGCGCGGCGCTTCCCTGAAAGACCAGAGGTCGGTGTCGCCGAGGTCTTCGATGACCATGAGACAGGCGGCGGGGTCGTGGCGGACCGTGCGGGGTACCGGTATCCCGATGCGTGCGAGGAATGCCGCGATGTCCGCATAGTAGGCGTTTTCCACGCGCTTCGGGTCGTAGTCGACCAGGATGGCCGTGCTTCCGCTGTCCCACCGCACACGGAAATAGGCCCTGTCGGACCCCCTTTTCCCGAGGGCGGAAAGTGTGACGGGGACGGACGGCGGGAGGCGCAGGGCCTCCCGGCTGAATGCTGCCATGCCTTCCTGCGTCACCCGGCCCCCTTTCCCGAAAGGCGCTCGTAGGCATCGACAGTGCCTACGTCGTCCCACGCGCCTTCGTCTACCACGAGACCTCGCACGGACCCCGGTCTTTCCCTGATCCGGCCCACCAGGACGGGAACGATCGATTGGACGCACCCCGCCCCGATAAACCGGAGGATCGACGTCTCCACCGCGTAGATGCCGGTAAAGAGGCAGCTCTTGATACCGGGATTTGCCAACATGTGGCGCATGTCGCACACCTCGCCCGCCTCGTCGATGCTCACGTTCAGGAGCGGCCCGGTGCTTCTGAGGAGGAGCGTCGCTTCGGTGCGCTCCCTATCGTGGAGGGCGCACAACCCTTGCAGGGGGAGGTCGGCGACCACGTCGCCGTTGTAACAGAGGATCGCCTCATCCTCACTCAGGAGGTCTTCGATGTTCTTCAGCCCCCCGGCCGTATCGAGGAGGACCGGCTCGTGGCGAAAAACGATCGGCACGCCGCGCCACGTGCGGTCGGGAAAGCTCATCGCGTATGCCTGCGGGCAATGGTGCGTATTGACGATGAAGCGATCGACGCCGATTGTCAGGAGATGGTCCATCACATGGGTGATGATGGGACGGCCGTTCAGGGGAAGCAGCGGTTTGGGGCAATGCTCGGTCAGCGGCCGGAGCCGGGTCCCCAGGCCCGCGCCCAGGATAAAGGCCGTCTTGAGCCGCCGTCCTTTCAATAGAGCCCCCGGAGGGTCGTGCCCGGAAAATAGTGCCCCACGATCTCTTCGGCGGAAGAGCCCCGGCTCGCCATGACCGCCGCCCCTATCTGGCAGAGCCCCACGCCGTGCCCCCAGCCCGCGCCGTGAAAGACGAACCGCTCGGGGGTCAGGCCGGCATCCCCGGCCCGCACCACGAAGGCGCTGCTGTAAAGGTGAGTGTGCGAGAGCCAGCGCCGTATCTCCAGCTCTTTGCCCACGATCATGCTCATCTTGGTGCCGATGACGCGCAGCCGGAAGATGCGTCCCGACGGACCGCGCGCCAGCGGCACGAGCGCCTGGAGCCTGCCGAAATCGAAGCCCGACTTCTCGTACAGGATCTGCTCCAGCTCCTCATGGGGGTATTCGACGGTCCAGCGGAAGAAGCCTTCGGTCTCGCGGTCGAAAGCAGGAAGGATTTCTTTTAGGATTTCCTCGTCTTTCGTGTTGCAGTAAGCGTAAGGCGCGGACAGGCACCATCGGGCGGCCTCAATCTCCGTGGTCACGGGCGGATAAGGATCGGGCGCGTCGGCGACGCTCGTCAGGTACGGGTGCCGGGCGTCATCCCAGGCCGTCCCGAACTCCTCCGTGAGTCCGCCGCACGCCTTCGAATAGCGGGCATCGCAAATCTCGTCCCCCCAGGCAAGCACGATGCCCCTCGTTTGCCTCACCGCGTCCCGGGCCCCCTGGGAGGTGATCTTCGTCACCCCGTGATACCGTTGGCAGTGGTCGTCGGCGCAGACGTCGAAAAGGTCGTGCTCCTCCCTCCCATACCACCGCACCACCTCACCTTCCCTTTCCGGGACGTGCGCGGCTTCACCCCGCGTCCGTTGAGGCCCCCTTTTTCTCCGCAGCGCCGCAAGGAGCCAGCTTCGTGACAGGATCGCGTGGCTCTTCAGCAGCTCTGCGGGGGCCGAAGCGTTCATTTCCGAGGAGATGACGCTTTCCAGGTATGCTTCGACGGGGACCTCGTTGATAGCCGCCATTGTGCCGTCGGCCCCGGCGCGAAGGACCAGGTTCCCATGAAAGGTCTGATTCTCGCTTCTCTCCCAATGAAAGCGGCTTCCTATCGTTACTCCGAAGAGATCGAAGGTAGCCGGTCCGCCGCCTTTGATCCTGAAAGAGGGGGAGCGGCCGACGACGCGCCCGGCCGCATCGCGCAGAACGATGCCCCCGGGCGCCGCTATCGCAGAAAACCCGCCGGTCAGCCGGTTCGTTTCGCGGTCGGTTTCCGGCCCGGCGCCGTCCACCGAGAAGGTCCCGTTCAGGCGACCCTCCACATGGTCCCGCCGTTCCATGATGCCAACGGTGATAAGCGGCTCGTCTTTCGTCTCTATGGCCATGCGCGCCTCCACCGCAAGAAGAAGAGCAGATGAAAAAGTTAGTACTTTTTCGAAGGGCTTGTCAATCGGGGCAAAAGAGGGGCTGAAATGGTCCGCATCCTTTACATGTACCATATTCCGTACAGGTCCGGTTTCCTGAAAGATGCGGCGCGCCTTTTGCTTTCGGGCGCCAACGCTTTTAGCCCGTTCGTGGAGGAGACTGCCTTTCGGAAACCCGTCGGTTTTGCTTACATACGCGCGTAAGTTTCCCGCGTCCGCAAAGGCGCTGCCGCGCAGCCGGAAACGGCTTTGCGGGCACTGGTACGAAAATTGCTGTAACAGTGTCGGGGAGGGGCAACCATGAACGATCGCATGGCGCGACATGTGGTAAACATCCTCATCGAATCACCGTTCTACCTTGGCCTGACCCTGGAAGAACGGCGTCGACTCATCACGGAATTCGTCGCTCACTACACTCTTGTCCCCGACGACGATTCGGGGCGGGAGTCCACGCAGGCACCGGACGCGAACGCGGAATAACGGCCCGTGAGCGCCCTGTTTCCCTTGACGCCCGGTGATTTCCGTCTTATCTAATAGATGGGCATCCGACCCTCGCTTTCGGAAAAGGCAACGGCTACAAAAGGCCGGAAGAGACCGCATTTTCACCCGCAATACATGCAAAGGGGGAGCCGTGTACCACCTTCGATCATCAGTCAGGGGTTCTTCGGTAAAAGCTCATATTGCCGTCGCGCTCCTTTTCCTGGCCCTGTGTGTGTGCGCGACCGTCCGTCCCGGATATGGGGCGTCGTCCGATCTGACGACGGCGATAGTGGACGTGGCGAAGAAGAACATCCCTGCCGTGGTCCATATCGAGGTGACCGAGCGCAAAGAGATGCCGAACCCGCTCCTGCCTTTTGAAAAGGACCCTTTTTTCAGGCGCTTTTTCGGCAACCGCAAGCTGCCGAAAAAGTACCAGGAAGAGGTAAAGGGGCTTGCGTCCGGCATGATCGTGGACAGCCAGGGTAATATCCTTACGAGCTATCACGTGGCGGGAGGCGCCACAAAGATAGAGGTCGTGCTTTCGAGCGGCGGCAGGTACCCGGCCAGGCTCGTCGGCGGCGACCCGAAAACCGACCTGGCGGTGATCCGCATCACTGCGACCGAGTCATTGCAGACCGTCACCTTTGGCGATTCGGACAAGCTGGAGGTGGGTGAGTGGGTCGTCGCCATCGGTCATCCCCGGGGTCTCGACCAGACGGTGACACAGGGCATCATCAGCGCCAAGCACCGGCGGGGCATCCTCGACCCGACCACGTATCAGGATTTTTTGCAGACCGACGCGCCCATCAACCCCGGCAACAGCGGTGGGCCGCTGCTTAACCTGAAGGGGCAGGTGATCGGCGTCAATACGGCGATTGCGACGGAATCGGGCGGGTCGGAAGGCATAGGTTTCGCCGTGCCCAGCAATATAGCCCTCCACATAGGGAAAACGCTGATCGCCCACGGCAAGGTGGAGCGGGCCTGGCTCGGGGTGACCATGGAAGACCTGACGCCGGCGAAGGCCAAGCCCCTCGGTCTGGAGGGCACGAAAGGGGCGCTCGTCATCTCCACGCTCAAGGGTGGGCCGGCGGACAGGGCGGGCATCGTCAAGGGGGATGTTATCGTCGCCTACCAGGAAAAGTCCGTGCCCGACGCCGGGGCGCTCCAGAACGCGGTCGCCGTGACCCCGGTCGGCGGCCGAGTGAAAGTGACCGTGCTGAGGGGTGGAAAGCGGCTGGACCTCACCGTTACCGTGGGCGACATGAACGACGCGGCGAAGGCGCTTTCCGCATCGGCCAACGTGCGGCTGGGCGGCTCGTTCCGCGACCTCACGGCGGGCGAGACGGAAAAACTGGGTTTAGACGAAAAGGTGGGGGTCGTCATCGTCTCGGTCGAGCCGAAAGGCCCCCTGGGCCAGGCGGGCTTCGAACAGGGAGACATCATTCTGCAGATCAACGGCCAGATAGTGACCAACATGGGCAACCTGGCGGAGCTCGTCACCATGCTTCCCTCGGGCGAGCAGATAAGCGTCCTCGCCGCCGATCCGAAGAAAGGCGTGGCGGGGACGGTGAAGGTGACGGTGAGGTAACATGATCCTCGAACGCATAGAATCGGAAGGTCTGTCCCATTATTCGTACCTGATCGGGGCCGGCGCCTCCGCCGCCGTCATCGACCCGAGAAGGGATTGCCTGGTCTACGCGGAAATGGCCGCCCATAAGGGGATGCGCATCAGGCACATCTTCGAGACCCATCGGAACGAGGACTATCTGAGTGGGGCCGTCGAGCTTGCGTCAATGACCGGGGCCGAAGTCTGGCACGCGGACAGCCAATGGGATTACCGGTACGGCACACCGGCGCGCGACGGACAGGAGTGGCGGGTGGGGAGCCTCAAGATCAGGGCCATACTCTCACCGGGCCATACACCGGGCATGATGAGCTACCTGCTCCACGACGAGGAGGGCGCGCCCTGGATCGTCTTCACGGGTGATGCGCTCTTCGCGGGGGATGTCGGGCGGGTCGACTTTATGGGCAGCGACAGGCTCGACGAGATGGCGGCGTTGCTCTACGGCACGCTCTTCGAGAGGCTGCTGCCCCTGGGTGACGGAGTGATCGTCTGCCCTGCCCACGGGCCGGGCTCGGTCTGCGCGTCGGATATCAGCACGAGGGTCTGGACGACGATCGGCCTGGAGCGCTGCCACAACCCGAAGCTCCAGGTTTGTGATCCCTTCCAATTCATTGCCGCAAACGCCGTGGATCATGAAAAAGCGCCCTATTTTAGCCGTATGGAACAATTGAACCTCACGGGAGCGCCCCCTTTGGGCCAGATGCCCGTGCTCGCTCCCTTGACCCCCCAGGAATTCAAAGAGAAGATGGCCGGGGCGATAGTCGTCGACACGAGGATGCCGGAGGCCTTCGCGGCGAGCCACGTGCCGGGCGCCCTGTCCATATGGCTCGGCGGTCTGCCCGGCTTCGCGGGATGGTTCCTCCCTTACGACAAGCCGCTCCTTCTGGTCGTCGATGAGGACGAGGAGGAAAAGGCGGTCCGCGCCCTGGTAAGGATGGGGTACGATTCGCTCGCCGGGAAGCTTTCCGGCGGCATGTTGGGCTGGCTCAAGGCCGAGGGGCGGGCTGTTTCGACGGGGATGGTTTCCGTGGGCGAGATGCGTGAGATCCTCGACTCGGGCAGCCCGGCGCAACTCCTCGACGTGCGCAGCAAAGAAGAACTCGAGAAGAACGGGCGCGTCGACGGGGCGCACCATATCCACATCACCCAACTGCCCCGCCACATGGACGAAATACCGGGGCAGGATACCGTCTACGTCTTCTGCGCGTCGGGCCTGCGCTCGACGATCGCGGCGAGCTACCTTCAAAGGGAAGGCCGGGACAACGTGAAAATCGTTTTGGGCGGACCGCCTTTCAGGCAGGGAGTCCGCTCCTCGCCCGGGTAAGCCACGCCGGGGCGCGAAGGGGCGGCGCAACGGGGAGCGGTTGCTTATATGTCCACCCTCTCCATGCCGAGCCTGCAATACTTGCCTGCCAGCTCCACGTAGAGCCTCCTCGCGTAATCCCAGAATTCCGTGTCCTTCTCCGACACGTCCCTGATCTTTTTTGCCGGGTTGCCCGCCGCTATCACCGACTCGGGTATCCGCTGTCCCTGCGTGACGACGGCCCCTTCCGCCACGACGGAGCGCCTGCCGGTCTCCGACCGGATGCTCAGGACGGCGCCCATACCCACGCCCGATGAGTCGCCCAGCCGCCTGCCATGAACGATGGCCCCGTGGCCTATGACGACGCCGTTGCCGATGGAGCAGCATTCGTTCGGAGGGGCATGTATGATCGCCCCTTCCTCGACCGTGGTCTCGTCGCCGATCTCGATGACGCCGTAGTCCCCCCGAAGGATGGCCCCGTGGCCGATATAGCAGCGCTCGCCTATCCTCACGTCCCCTATGACGGTGGCCGTTTCGCTCACGTACGTGCCGGCGCCCACAACGGGCTGCCTGCCGTCGAACCTGTAGAACATTTTCTTCTCTCCCTTTTAGCCTAAACCGCCCCATGCGTCCAAAATCGGGAACTTGCAATTATGTCGAGTAATCATGTACCATGATCACATGTCCGCGTCTACCATTTGTCACCATTCGAGTATCGGGACGGATGCCCTCCATGATTGAATTGAGCGCCGCGACCAAAAGGTACGGCAGCGTCACCGCTGTCGATAACGTCTCGTTCTCCGTCGGGAGAGGTGAATATTTCGCGCTCCTCGGACCCAACGGCGCGGGGAAGACAACGATCGTGCGGATGCTCCTCGACTTTGCGCGGCCCACGTCGGGAAGCCTGTCGATAAACGGCCTTTCGACCACGCATGCCGCCTGCCGCACCGCGGTCGGCTACCTGGCCGAAAACCACCGAATGCCGCCGCACCTTTCCGGATGGCAATACCTGCGGCGCTGCGCGGAGCTATCGGGTGTGGACAGGCTTGATGCCGTGGACCGCTGCGGGCGCATCGTCGAGCTTATCGGCATGCAGGGCAGGGAACACNNCCGAAGCTGCTCATCCTCGATGAACCCACCGCCGGCCTCGATCCCATCGGCATCAGAGAAATACGCCTGCTTCTGGAGTCCCTGAAAACCGAAGGGGTGACCATCTTCCTCAATTCACACCTGCTGTCGGAAGTCGAGAAAATATGCGATACCGCTGCCATCATCAACCACGGCAGGCTCCTGGTGAAAGAGGCGATTTCAACCATCGTCAGGGACGGCGAAACGCTGGAAGACGTGTTCGTAAGGCTTGTGAAGGGTTGACATGAATACGCAAAAAGAAATTCGCCCCACGATGAAGATTGCGAAATACACGCTTGCCGACGAAGTCCGTCAGCGGAGCTTCGTCGTGATGTTCGTCATGTGCGTCGCGTTCGTCTTTCTCACACGCGGGTGCTATCAGGGTAATTACATGGTGAACGGTCAGGCGCTCGACGCCGGGACCGTTGTCGGGGCGGTGTCGAAGGCGACGTTTCACGTTATCGCGGTGGCCGTGATGCTGCTCGCGGCCCTGCTTTCCATGCGCGCATTCAGGCGCGACCGGGACAGCGGGATGCAATCGTCCATTCTCGCGAAACCGATAACCCGGCGGCAGTACGTAACGGGCAAGGTACTCGGGCTGTGGGCTTTGTCGACGTGCTTCATGTTCGTCCTGCACGCCGTCCTCTTCCTGATTGCCTCCCTCACGTTGAAGGAGGCAATGCCCGGATATCTTGCCGCGTCGCTGCTATGCTCTTTCAACCTGCTCTTCGTGGTTGTCGCCGTGCTCCTTTTGTCGCTCCTGGTGCCTGATTTCGTGGCGTTTCTCTGTGTCGTGGGCATCGGTGTCGCCGGTTTGGCGACGGACGGGATATACGCGTTGAGCCAAAGCCGGATCGTGACCGCCATGGTCCCGCAACCTGACGTGTCCTGGGGGAAACTCGTCTACTACATATGGCCGAAGGTTTCGGGGGCGCAATATTTCGCGTCCGCCTTTATCGACGGCGAGGTACCCCGTGGATTCGGGTCCGCGTATCCACTCATCAATATCCTTTTCTACTGCCTTATCCTCGGTGCATTATTGTTCCGGCGCTTCGGAAATGAAGAGATAATCTAAAACAACAGCAGGGAGATCGCAGCCCCGGCCAGGACGACGTAGAGGAGGTTGACCTTCCTCACAAGGGCGAAGAGGCAGGCCAGCGCCAGGATTATGCGAAGGAAGTCCCAGGGCACGGCAACGGCGAAGGTAAGAGTGACGTAGAGGAGGAGGCCCACGAATGAGGCGAGTATGCCGTGCGTCGCCCTTGCGAAGGCCGGCGACCCCTTCAATCTGTCGAAGAACGGAGCGGTCAGGACGAGGAGGATAAAGGAAGGGGTGAGGATTGCAACGGTCGCCACGATGGCCCCAGACAGGTGATGCGTCAGGTACCCGACAAACGCGGCGGTGATGACGATAGGGCCGGGCGTCACCTGGCCGAGGGCTATGCCGTCCATGAACGTCCTCGCGTCCATCCAGCCCCTGACGTGGACCACCTCCTGCAGCATGAGCGGCAGGGACGCGAAACCGCCGCCGAAGGCAAACACGTCGACCTTGAGCATGAGGAGCGCCAGGCCGAAAAGACCGGGACGGACGAGGTAGAGGAAGAGCAGTCCAAGGGCAGGGAATGCCAGGCACCCGGCAGCCTGCGTGACGGAAAAGCGCCGCTGGTCTCCCGACGCCCGTTGTGCCCCCGGTTTCTCCCTCAGGAAAAGCGTTCCCGCGAGCGCGGCCCCCAGGATAACATAGAAGGGGCTTACCCCGAGCCAAAAGGCCGCGGCCGAGGCGGCCGCAAGCAGGACATGCATATAGCGCTTCAAGGAGTTCCTGCCGAAGGTGTAGGTCGCCGATGCGACGATCGCGACGACGACCACCTGGAGTCCGGAAAAGAGCGATACCGCCCAGGACAGGTCCCGCGAGGCGGCATAGAGGGCGGAGAACCCGAGCATAAGGAAAAAAGCCGGCAGGCCGAAGCCGATATACGACACTGCCGCGCCCGCAATCCCTTTTGTGTGCAGGCCCACGAATGCCGCCGTCTGCATCGCGGTCGCGCCGGGGATCGACTGGGCGAGGGTGACCCCATCCGTAAAGGTCTGCCCGTCGAGCCATTTTTTTCGCTTCACGGCGAGGTCGCCGATGTAGACGACCATCGCGGGTCCGCCGAAGGCGGTAGCGCCCAGGCGGAGAAATGAAAAGAAGAGGTCGCCCAGGGTCGGAGGACCGTGGGTGACCTCTTCTTTTTCGGGTGAAGCTTCCATCCGTGTCCTATCCGCCGCAGCAGCCGCCGGGACTACCGCACGAACCGGGAGAGCCGCAGCAGCCGCCCGTCTCCGGGGGAGAAAACGAAGGGGAGCCTACCCCGACGTTTGCCGCGGACATAAGCTTCACCAGGTCAGCGCTTCCGCACTCCGTACAGGCGGCCGTCTCCTCTTTACCGAGGACGAGGACCTCTGATGTTGCACCGCATTTCTCGCAGCGATATTCATAGATCGGCATGGATTATCCTCCTTCCGGCCTAGTGGTGGCCGCAACTGCCATCGGTGTGGCCGCCGCACGCATGCTGCATGGTGAGCAGGGGGAGCTTGCCCTCTTTCAGGAGGTCCATGTTCTGTTTGACCGTCTCCGCCCCGGACCGGTACACCTTGATGCCCCTCGCGTTGAGCCCGGAGATGGCGCCTCCGCCTATGCCGCCCACGACGACCGCGTCGATCGCCTGTCCGCCGATAGCCTGGAACGGGTTGCAGCCGCCGTGCACGTGGTTGAGGTCTTTGTTGCCGACCGTAGCGAGGCCGTCCGTCTCCGTATCGATCATAACGAACGCCGGCGCCGTGCCGAAATGTCCGTAGACCGCGCTGTCGATACCTTCATCTTTCTCTACCGCGAAACATACCTTCATTCTGCATCCTCCTTGTTGATGTCGTCTGTCTCTATCTTCAGGGCCTTACCCCGGATCAGCGCTTCTGCCACCTTACGCCTCGCCCCGTTGACGATGCGGCCGAAGGTAGCCCTGGAAACCTTCATCTCGCGAGCGGCCTCCTCGTGGTACCGGCCCTCAAAGTCGGCGAGCCTGATGGCCTCCACCTCGTCCAGGCTCAGGGAGACCTCCTCCAGTTGCGCCAGAGGGATCCCCTTCGGCTTGAAATACGAGGCATCGGGGCGGCAGTTAATACACCTGCATTTTTTTGGTCTCGACATGCATCATTATAAACATATGCTCGTAATTATGTCAAGGACAAGTTTTGCGAAAGGCCGGGGCCGGGGGCCAATTCTGTGCGGAACCTCTCGTCGATACATATAATCCTGATATGGGTGTCACCCGGCTTTTAGCGAACAAAGGAGGATTTATGCCCTGGAAATACGTGTGTGCCGGTTTTCTGCTTCTTTTCGCGGGCGCGTGCGCCAGCGCGGGCTTATCGAACCATACTTCCGCGTCCTATGAGGGTGTCGCCGATACGGTGCAGAACGCGGTTACAGGCTACCGGGCCATCGAGCCCCGGTTAACGGCGGAGCAGAAACAGGAGTTCGAGGAGGCGTATACGCAGCTCTGCAAATCATATCAGACGGCGGGGGTGCTTCTCGACTCCGTCATGAAGGCGGCTGACCAGGATAGCGCGAATACGTCCCTGCTCTCCTACCAGCGGCTCGCGGCCCAGTTTCCCGAAATGGCGGATAAACTCTCGCGGCTCGTCAGGGGCTTCAAGACGGAGAAGTGAGGACCCGGTCCCGCAAGGGGCATGTGCCATCTCGCAGAGGACCCGTTCAAAGAGACACGCACGTGTGACAACCGGCCCTTCCTTGCTCCACGGTTTTGTTTTTCCTGTTGCGCGGCCCTGTTTAAAGTGGTTATAGTGAGAGGTCAGGGGCGGGATGGGCAATCGATGAAGATCTTCACGATCGGTTTTACAAAGAAGTCGGCAGAGTCCTTCTTCACCAAATTGCAGCTCGCAGGCGTGGGCCGGCTCGTGGATGTGCGCCTGAACAACGTTTCGCAGCTTGCAGGCTTTGCCAAGCGGGACGACCTGCGTTATTTTCTGAGCGCGATTTGCCATATCGATTACGTGCACCTCGCCGAGCTTGCACCCACACAACGGATAATGGACGACTATAAGAAGCGCAAGGGGGACTGGGACCTCTACGAGCGTCAATTCCTGGACCTTATGAGTGCGCGGCAGATCGAGAGCAAGGTGCCGCGCCTGCTTATCGAGGCCGCGTGCCTGCTTTGCAGCGAGGATAAGCCCTCTCACTGTCACCGGCGCCTTGTGGCGGAATACCTGAAAGACAAATGGGGTGACGTGGAGATCGAGCATATTATTTAGGGGCGGCGCGGCTCTCCCCTTAAGTTCCCTGAACCGGCAGCATCGTGGGTACCCGACGAGGGACGGTATGGAAATCAGCATACGATGGATAGGGACGGAAAGGCCCCATGGGGACCGGGATGCCTCCGACGTGACGAACGCCTATAAGGTGGTCGACAACGGCCGGGAATTTACGGTCACCTATCGGTCCCACAGGCACGGAGGCAATCTCGGCCTCGCAGGGCAGCAGGGGTTTCTCTACACGGACGCCGACACGGACACGGTACGCAGACAGGTCATAGGCGTGGGGCGGAGCTGCGGCGTCAGCATCGAGGCCGATGAAGCCGTCGAGGGCCTGTCGCCCTGGGCAATTCGAGGGGTCATCATGGCGGAGCGAAGCAGGCAAACACGGGAGATCACGATCACCGCCGGAACACGGGAAGCCGGCCCCGGTCAGCCCCTGGTCCTTGTGGACGGCGAAGTCTCGGACCTGCAAAAGTACCTGTGAGGGCGGCCCGCCGTCAGGATCGAAATATGAGCCGGAAGGCGCTGCCGCCGGAAGAAAAACATCCCCCTTTGTCTTCCACGTGCGCACACGTCGAGATCCGCCCGGGACACGTATCCTTGTCCTCCGGCAGATAGGCGCAACGGCTGCTTTTGAAATCCACCTCGAAGCCGCACCGCTCGGAGAACACCTTCATCCTCAGGAGGTCCAGGCCCGAGCCCCCTGCGCTGAACGCATAGGGTTCCTTTGAAGAAATAGGTGGCGGTATCCTGTGTATGGAAAAATCCGCCGAAGACCATTCTCTGGTTCTCGTTCGTGATGCCGACGCCGTAATCCTTGATTTCTATCAGCACTGCCCGGTCGAGCCTCCGGCACCGGATCTCTACGCGTCCTTCGTCCGGCGTATTCTCGATGGCGTTCTTCAACATGCCCATACATGTCTGTTCAAGGATGTCGGCATCGGTGGTAACACTCAGTCCTTTCTCGAAATCTTCCGCTATTTCTACGGCCCTGTCTCCGCTGCACGCTACGGTTAACCGGTGTATGCGGTCCAGGAACGTATCGACGGCGATCTGTTCGGACGTGAGGGTCCGCATCCGGAAAAAGGTTTCGAGATAGATCCCTTATCAACCTCTGAAGGCCACGAGAGAACGGGAACAGAACCTGTTCTATTCCGGCATCATCACCATTGGTGGTTCTGAAAAGGCTGACACACTTGCTTGTATAGCAGGGAAAGATCGCCCATGACCTCTCGGGCCGGTGGCTGAAAGCTCCTAGAGACCGCCTAATGCCCGCAGGCTATTTCCGGTTTTAACGAATTTGGAGGACGGACAACGGGAAGTTGGTAACTTCGGCCCGTTCGCATCCTCTCGTCCTTCCTGAAATGGAGTGTCGGCCTCGTTTCAATTTGATACAACCTTTCATCCCGAAATCCTCGGGCTTCTGTTCCCATCGATGGTTCTCTAACGCCTGGTACTGCGGGTTCCCATGGTCGGCGAAGAATGCGGGGAGGAAAGGAGCAAGCTAGCCCATAACCATGCGTCTGCATTATACTATCCCTATACTCCAATCATTTGGGGCGCAACTTCAAGCAAAGGAGAAATCGATGAAAACAAACGTGGGTTTGTGGATTGACCATAGGAAGGCTATTGTCGTGACCGTTACGGACAAAGGAGAGGAGATGGCGCTGATAATATCGAGGGTTGAAAAACAGCCCCGCCGTTCCGGCGATTCCCCCCTTAAGGGTCCCTATGAACCCCACCAGGTAGCAGCTCAGGATAGCCAGCAAAGAACGTTTACGGGACATCTCAACATATACTACGACGCCGTAACCGCGTCTATTCGTGATGCAGAGGCTATTCTGATATTTGGTCCCGGTGAGGCCAAGGGCGAGCTGAAAGAACGTCTCGAAAAACACGGCCTCGGTGTACGCATCGTAGGTATTGAAACGATCGACCGGATGACGGATCGTCAGATTGCGTCGAAAGTTAAACGGTACTTTGCAAAATAGCGTTCGGCAATCGGGGGCTTCATCACCGTGTCCGCGGTACTGGGCGTCGCTATGCTCGCGGAAGCGCTCTTCTTCTTATGGATCGGCTGGTCGCGTTGGGGGTTGGCGACGGATGAATATGCTCTCTGCACTTTCAGCTTCCTGCTGCTGCTCTATCTGGGTGTTTTTTCACTTGTGTCCGTGAAGAACGGCGCTCGTTCTGGGCGACGATGCCCGGTAAGGCTCTCGTGGCGGCTCTCGCGGCAGGTGTGCTCATGGAGACCGCCCTGACGTTCGTGGGTCTCCCGGGGCTCCTCCCGTTACCCTGGCGGCAGACGCTCGCGATTTTGGCCTATGCGATCTTCTCGTGTCTTGTCGTCAACGACGCCGTGAAGGTTGCAATGATCAAATGGCGTGTCCCCACGGCGGTAGCCTGAAATGTGCCCATGCACCCGCACGTTGTTCTTATCCGTCAAAGTGGGGCGCACGGTGCGTTCCGCGCTCGACGGTCGAGTCCCTTGCTCGGCCTTATTCCCCGATCTCTACAGAAAGGCAAAACGACTCGTCAAGCCGGCAAATGTGAGGTCTTCTGTAACGATGCCGTGCAGCAACCCCGCTGACACACTTCCGGCGCAAATGTGGGACCAGCCTGACTACGAGCGATAGTCGCATGCTCACGTACGAGTCGACAGCATTGTTGTTGCACGTATCGGGCCTTGTCCTTCAGCACCGCTATCGCCGGGGAGGTGGCGTGCAACATCAAGATCCAGGATACATAATTAGGAATGAGGTAAGAAAAGGATCGAGGTACATGAGGCGGCAGCGCATTGCGTTTGGAGTCTATTGACCTGATCGTGAAGTAGGCGACCGACATCCACTTCCGGGTAGAGCATGGCGGCCATTGTTGACCCATGCCCCGGATTTCTTGAGAACTCTGTTTGAGAAAAATAGGATGCGGCATGGAGCCGACGTCTATTCGGGACGCTGGAAACTATTTTTATTAAGGAGACCGATCATGAAACGAATTGCCCGTCAGTTCACTTACCCAACTGTCCTCGCTGTTGCGGTGCTCCTCGCCTTTATGGTTCTCTCAGGTCCAAGTCCAACGAGGGCGGCCTCGCCCGAGCCAGGATTGGCGACCGCTGCCGACGCGCCTACCGGCGACCGCGTCGAGGCGCGCATCAAAGAGCTTCATAGCAAGCTCAAGATCACCCCGGAACAGGAAGAGCTATGGAATAACGTCGCCCAGGTGATGAGGGACAATGCGAAAGCGATGGAGGCGCTCATCAAGGCAAGGTCGGAAAAAGCGGGTACCATGACCGCTGTCGAGGACCTCAAATCCTATGGCGAAATTGCCGAGGCACATGCGGATGGCCTCAAGAAATTCATCCCGGTTTTCGAGCCTCTCTATGCGGGCATGTCGGACGC
>PLSJ01000391.1 GCA_003165115.1 Syntrophaceae bacterium
GAGCTTGCCGTCTTGGGTCGCCTTGATGAGCGTATTCGTCTCCCGCAGCATTCCGTTCATGACCTCGATTCAGGCTTTGAGGTTGTTCTTGATCTCGTTAAAGTCACCGTTGTAGGCATCGGTGATCTTCGACGGGATATCGCCTTTGGAGATGCGGTCTACGTACTCTGCAGAGACGTTGAGGGGGCCTACGACGGCATCGAGAGTGTCATTAAAGCCTCGCAGGATCTTTTTGTATACTCCCTGAACTTTCTCGGCGTCCGCCCTGATGGCAAGCTTGCCTTCGACGGCTGCCTTGATGATGAACCCCGTCTCATCAACGAGGGTGTTCAATGTACCTATACACTGGTTGAGATTGTTCTTGATTTCGTTGAAGTCTCCCTTGTACTCATCCGTAATAGGCTGTGGCGTGTCGCCCTTGGAGATCCTGTCTATGTACTCCGCCGAAACGTTCAACGGTTGGACTATCGCATCGAGGGTGTCGTTGACGCCCTGGACGATTTTCCGGAAGTCGCCGCCATGCTTGGAAGCATCTGCGCGGGTGGCGAGCTTCCCCTGCACTGCCGCTTCGACGAGGAGATTCGTATCTGCAATCAAAGCCTTGAGGTTCGTCCGTACCTTCTCGATGGTCTCGTTGATGAAGGCCTTCTTGCCAGGGAACCGCTCAAGCTCGGCCTCGAAATTGCCGTTACCGAACTCCGCGATACAGGCCATAGCCTTTTTCTTCACCGAGATGTGTCCCATGACCATTTCGTTGACGCCTTTGGCCATTACCTGATATGCCCCCGCAAATTTTTCGACCGGGATGACCACGTCGATATCGCCGGCATTATGTTCGTCGGACATATGCTTCATCTCAGTGATGAGCCCGTTAAGAGAATCGATGCAGGTGTTCAAATTATTCTTGATCTCGTTGAAATCGCCATTGTAGGTATCGGTGATCCTCGGCGGGATATCGCCCTTGGATATACGGTCCACATACTCCGCCGCCACGTTGAGGGGTCCTATGACCGCATCGAGGGTATCGTCCACGCCCTGGACGATCTTTCCGAAGTCCCCCTTATGCTTCGACGCATCCGCCCTGGTGGCAAGCTTGCCTTCCACCGCTGCCTTGGAGAGCATATTCGTATCGGCAATGAGGCCCAGCAGGTTATTCCTCAACACGTTGATTTTTTCATTTGCGATCTTTTGCTTCCCGGGCAGGTCTTCGAGGACGGCCGAAAGATCGCCCTGTCCGTAAGAGCCGATGACGCCGAGGACCTTGAGCGTATTATCAATGAGAATCTTGGCGATGTCGTTCACACTCGAAGCGAGCTGCCTGTACTCGCCTTCGAATTTGTCCACGGGAATGAACCATTCGATATCGCCCGCTTTTTGCATTTCGCACATTTTGGTGACTTCAGCCAATAACAGGTCGTTCATCTTGTTGCCAAACATATTTGCCTCCTTCTTTTTTTTGACTTCTAAAGCTTATTTTCATTACTCCCTTGAGCCCTCAGTTATTTTGCACCTCCCGTCCTATAGAAAGGCGGGGGACTGGTGTTGTCGTGAGGAATTGTGCGTGCATTTTCATTCCCCCGCCTTTCTGAATATCTGCCCATCGGGCGCCGCTTTGATAAAGAGATGCGCGATTTCATCGGGCATCTTCTGGGTCTGCTCGGTGGCAAGATAACCATCGGGCGCCAGGGCTTTGTGAAACATCCTTATCACTTCAATACGCTCCTCGGGCTGAAAATGGAGCAGCACATTCTTGCAGAGTATGACGCTGAAGTTTTCGCCGATGGATGTAAGAGAAAGAAGGTCATGCCTTTGATAGGAAATCCTGTCCCGTAAGATGCTATGTGCCTGGAAGTGTCCGTTCCCTTCCATCCATGTGAAATACCTCTCCAGCAGTTCCGGGGGTATTCTCTTCAACTCTTCTTCCTGGTATATGCCCGACCTGACGGTATCCCCGAAACCATTGTTTTCCTCTATGTCGCTTGCACATATCTGGATGTTCTTGAAGGCAAACGGTCCCATGCCCTGGGCCAGCATGATGGCAAGGGAGTACGTCTCCTGTCCCATTGCACAGCCAGCGTCCCAGATGCGTATCCTGCTGCGGCCGACGAGATTGGGAACGGCATGCTTTATGATGAGCTCCAGTATTTGTACGTCCCTGAAGAAGAAGGTAAAAGCCATCACTTATTCTCCCGCACTCTGCAGACATAGGGAGAAGGTCCGGCTTGGTTAGCCACGGGTCGCCTCCGTTGCTTCCACGTTGCTTACCAGCTTCATGGCATCGATGATCAGCGCTACCGTGCCGTCACCCAGGATAGTGGCACCCGATACGATGTCCGTGTCCTTGTAGAGCTTTCCCAGATTCTTGATGACGGTCTGGTGTTCTCCCACCACGCTGTCCACCACAAAGCCTATTCTTTCCCCGTTTACCCCGGTTATGACGATCTGTTCTATATTTGGGGAGTCGCCTGCTATCTTGAACTCGGATCGAAGCCTGACGTACGGTACGATCTCGCCCCTGATGTTCGCGATGTTGCGGCCGTGGGCCTTCTTTGTGTCTTCCTTTGTCAGCTCCACGCACTCTTCTACGATAGAGACGGGAAGGACGAAGTGCTCCTCCGCGATCCTCACCAGCAGGCCGTCCACTATGGCAAGGGTCAGGGGCAATGTGATGGTGACCGTGGCACCCCGTCCTTTTGCGGATGCAATTTCAATGGTGCCCCGCAGGGCGTCTATCGCCCTTTTCGCCACGTCCATGCCGACCCCCCGGCCCGATACGCTGGTAACTTTCTTTGCGGTCGAGAACCCCGGCGCAAAGATGAAGCCGAATACTTCCCGGTCAGAGGGTTCTGCGCCGGGAGGCAGGAGGCCGATTTCTGCGGCCTTGGAGAGTATCGCCTCTCTGTCCAGCCCCTTTCCGTCGTCCTTTATCTGTATGATCACATGGCTCCCGGAGTGGACCGCGGAAAGGTGGATCGTCCCGGCTCGCGGCTTGCCCGTCGAGACGCGCACATCGGGTTGTTCGATGCCGTGGTCGATGCAATTCCTGATGAGGTGNNCCTCGGTGGTCATCTCTATCTCTTTGCCCAGTTCCTGGGAGAGGTCCCGGATCAGTCTCTTGAACCGGCCGAAGGTGGTGGCGATGGGGAGCATGCGGATATTGAGGGTATTGTCCCGGAGCTCTGCCGTTAACCTCTCCACTTCTTCGGCTATCGAGGTAAGATCGTTATCGGCCCGGACCGATGCGGTCTGCGTGAGCCGTGCCTGGGCCGTTACCAGCTCTCCTATCAGGTTTACGANNCGAGGATATCGAGCTTTTCCGACGGCACCCGGACGCTCGATATGCTCTCTTCTTTCGCCTGTGCCTTCTCTCTTATCGTTCGGACGTGCTGCTGCTCAACCAGCGCGGAGTCGACCGCATCCGGCGTCACGACCCCCTTCTCGACGAGCATCTCGCCGATGTACTTCTTCTCCTTCAGGACCGACTGAAGGTCCTGTGTGGAGATGTCCCCCCGCCCGACAAGGATCTCTCCAATCCTGTAGTCCTTCTCCTCAAGCACGTCGATCCGGAGGTCGCTTCCGTCCTCCACGAAGATGAAGACATC
>PLSJ01000427.1 GCA_003165115.1 Syntrophaceae bacterium
CGCAGGCTTACCGGAAAGACACGAATAAGCTCGTCAACCGCGGAATTGACCGCCGAGTATTCCCCTCCGATACCCGCCCCCGTGATCAGCCGGAAGGCGATAAAACTCCATAGGTCCCAGGAGAAGGCGGTCAGGAGGATCCCGCTCAGGTAGACGGCCAGGGTCACGAAGAAGAGCTTCTTCCGGCCCATGAGGTCCGTCAGATGGCCGAAGAAAAGTGCGCCCATTACCGCGCGGGCACAAGGGTGCGAAACGGCGTGGCCGGATCGGACATAAGGCTTATATAATCACGATATGGCCTTTTTGAAACAAGTGGGCGCGTCCGCCGGCGTCACGCTTGCTCCCGCGAACCCGTTTTCGACCCCCGGTTTTTCCGGGGGAGGAAGGTCTCCGCGTATCGCAGGGCTTCCTCTTTTTCGGTGATCTCGCCGGCGATCTGCTTTTCCCGCACGTCCTGGAGCACGTGCCCGAGGGACGGCCCCGGCTCGAAGCCGAGGGCGAGCAGGTCGTGGCCGGTGAGGATCCGGGGAAGCGGCTCGCATCGAAATTCTTCGAAGGCGTCGAGCACTTCACGGCACCGGTCTCTCACCTGGAGGGTCGAGTCGTTCTCTCTCCCCGACGTATTCCCGTAGAGGTCGAGAAGGGTGAGAAAAACGAGCGACGGCGTCAGCCCCTCCATCTTGTAGACGAGCCTTCTCGTCGCCTTTTCCGTGGCTTCCCGGTTGCTTATGAGGAAGATGCGCATATGGCTTTCGATGAGACCGAGGACGGCCCTCGTTTCGGAGACGCTGAATTTCAGCCGTTCCATGATCCGGGCCGCTATATCGCGTGAATGGCGCTCATGGTGATAGAAATGGATGCGCCCGTTCTTCTCGTCGCAGGAATAGGTCAGGGGCTTGCCGAGGTCGTGAAAGAGGAGGGCGTAGCCCCAATGCCTTGCCTCCTTTTCCATGAGGGGATGAAACCGCCTCACCTTGTTGACATGCCTGAACCCCTCTATCGTATGTCCGAGCGCCTTGGGGTTCAGGCGCTTCTCGCGGTCCATCTCCCCGAGGGGCAGGAGATCGGGAAATATCTCGAAGAGGAGGCGGGTCTCCACCATGGCCTTTATGCCCTTGTACGGGTTGTGCGACGCCATGATCAGGTCGAGCTCGTATTTGAGCCTCTCCGCGGCCGTTTTGTTGATGAGGCCCCTGTCGGCCTCTATGGCGTTTTTGAGAGCGGGGTCGAGGGTGAAGCCGCGTAATACCGCCAGATGCCTTACCGTCTTCACCATCCTCAGCGGGTCTTCGCGGAGTGCCTCCCTCCTGGGGTAGCGCAGGATGCGCTCCTCCATATCACCGATGCCGTGCAGGGGGTCCAAAATCGTGCCGTCCCCGAAGGCGTATGCGACGGCGTTGATGGTGAGGTCCCGCCGACGGAGGTCCTCCTCTATGCTCCCCTCTATGGTGGTAATATCGACGGCGACATCTCCCGCGACGATGCGGTGCGTCTGGATCGGTTTTTTCCCCAGCAGGAAGCCGTGTGAGCCGAATATCTGCCCGAAGGCCGCCAGGTCGCCGGCGCGCTCCAGGACGAAGTCGTAGTCATGGGGCGTGCGGCCCAAAGCGAGCTCTCTCAGGGCGCCGCCCACGAGGAAGACGGGGCCGGCAAACCCGTGGCGCCTGATCTTCCTGACGATGTCGTCTCTCTCGACCCTTTCTTTCACGGACGCCGGAGAAAGACCCACGCCCTATGCCTTCTCCGCGAGGGACGACAGCTCCATTGCGACCCTCTTGAGAGAACGCATGAGGTCGAGATAGGCGAAAGACGCCTTGGGCGAGCAGGTGCCCCCGATCAGGCGCTGCTCGTGCTCCAGCCCGCACTCTTCCACCCTGTCGACGGCGCGATTCGCCTCGGCGCGGACGTACTCACGGAAACGCGCGTTTCCGGTGGCGAGCACATCATTGGTGTCCCTCGCGAGGTTTTTGACGAGGGCCATGACCTCGCTGATCTCGCCGAACGCCTTATCCGTGAACGAGATTTCCGCCTCCAGCGTCGTGCGCGTCCCCTGGAGGAGGTCCTCGCACACTATGCCGAGGCGCTGGAGCGACGGGAGCAGGGCCAGAAATTCCTGGTCTGCCTGGACCTTTTCTTTCTTCGCCACGAGTGCTTCGCACAGGGGCAGGCTCGATTTGCGCGCCGCGGCAAAAGTCTTTTCTGCTTGCGTGAGCCGCCGCTTGTCGCGGGAAAAGAGACACCGCTTGGTCTCATCTACCGTGTTGCCCAGAGATTCGAGGATTTGACCGATCAACTCGGCGTACGCTTTTTCTTCCATGATTGGTCCTCCCCTTGCAGGTAATCCGTTCCTTCAACCTCATGCCGAAGGCCGATACCTCTCCATTATAATCATAGTCTTTTTCCGCATTCCCTGCAATCGGACCCTCCGAAATGTCCGCCCGCACCCTTTTAGCCGAGGGCTCGTGTTTCGTATTGCGCCAGCCGCCTGAAGGCATCGATCTTCTCCCTGTCCTTCACCCTGGCGCGGTCGAGACATTCCTTGAGGAACGAGATGGAGTGGTCGTACGTCTTTCTATCGACGGGGAAGGGGTGACCGTCTTTACCGCCGTGGGCAAAGCTGAAGCGGGCAGGGTCTTCAAAGCTCGGAGGCGCGTCATAGACGATCTCGGAGACGAGGGTAAGGGCGGCCAGGGTCCTGGCGCCCACGCCGCGGACCTGGATCAGGTCTTTGTAGGTGGCCGCCTCGGACTCGTGGATGACCCGGAACATCTTGCTCAGGCGCTTGGCGTCCACGTCGCCGGGCGTGATGTAATGGCGCTGTGGCATCGACAGGCAGACGTCCTTCCACGCATCGGTCATCTTGTCCGGGTTTTCCCTGATAAAGGCCATCGTTGCGTCCCGGGCCATTCCGCTTCCTGAGGCGACGAGGTTGAGGGTCTTTTCGGTCCTGTCGCAGGTGATCCCCGTGTGGGGCTCGCAACAGACGTCAAGGTCGTCTCTCGACAGCCATTGGTAGCGCCTTGCCGTTTTCTCGGCGCCGTTCATGCCCTGCTGGATCACCGCCCAATCGCCGTCTCGCGACAACAGGAAGACATGATGGTAGAGGTCGTAGCCGTCCTGGACCAGGCTGTTATCGACCTTCGCGCAGAGGCGGCTCATGGCGGCGAAGGGCTCCGTATCGACGGCCCACCGGACACCGTAGCCTTTCAAGTCGTCGGGCGTGCGGAGGGCGGCCCGTCCCTTGCCGCCGCACACCGCGATCGGCAGCGCGTCCCCCAATGAAGCCAGCCCCTCCTTCAACGCGCCGCAGAGGGTTGTCGTGAGGCCGCTGGAGTGCCAATCGAACCCCACGACGCACCCGAAAGCCTGGAACCATACCGGATCGGCCATGCGTCTGATGAATTCCCGTGGACCGAATTCGGAGACGATGAGGGAGGCTATGGCTGCCGAAAGCGGCTTCATCCTCTCGAAAAGCCACGCGGGCGCCTTGCCGTAATGCAGGGGGAGGGAGGTGACGCTTCTCTTCATTCTTTGATGACGCAGACCGTGTTGTTCTCGTGGACCCCGACCTTCAACCCTCCGGTCGTTACCATGATCGCCTCAACGCCTCTCTTCCCGAAGACGTTCTCCACCTTTCCCGCGGGTATCTCTTCCATGCGAGCCCCCTGATTTTTGTTTCATTGTATCACTTAGAACAGGGGGCGCACAACAGCGCGAGCGCGCGTAAAGTGGAGTTCCCTTTTTCTCAGGGCATTTCCGCCATTTTTCACTTGACATACCAGACCGGGGGGCCTATACCTTTCAAAGATGCTCACTAAAGGAGTAAATGGCGTAATGGAAGACGACCCTGGCGGTCATTTGCGGTTCGGTTGGAGCGGCAGAGCCGCTATAGCTTCGGAGCGACCTCAGATTCCTTGATCTTTTCGACCTTCTCCCGAGCCATAGCGGTTCCGGGGGAAGGCTGTCTCGCAAGAGTTTTGCAAACCTCCTTTCCCGGTAAGTTCCGGCCACGCAACTCTCCATTGATCATATCCCTTCGGTGTTGTCGACGGAAGGGTATTTCAATCCCCGCGAGGCGGTCATAAACGAGGGGTACCTGCGGAATGGCGCGGCGAATTTTTTCCCCTCCTCTTTTCCTTTGCGACTGCCACGGCTTAAAATTGGATATGGGTCTGAAGTGCGGGCAGGAGACATGAGATGAGGAACGGGCGACGGCGGTGTGACGTACGCAGGCGGAATCTTTGTCCTCCAACTGCCTTTGCGGTCCCGCACCCAGGTATCGGCCGGCCGGCGGGACCGTTTCTCCGGGCGGCATTCTTTTTCTCCGCCGCCGCGGTCCTTCTTCTCCTGTCGGGCGTCGCCCCCTGTGCCGCCGACGCCCCCGAGCAAAGACCGACCTGGCTGCCCCAGCTCCTGGGCGCTCAGTTCACCACCACCTATCAGAACACGCCCGGTTTCCACAGCCCCTACGAAGGGGAGAAGAGCTTCATCTTCGACCATAGCGCCAAGCAGCAGATGACCCGCACCTACGGCATCTACCTCGGCTCTCAGGTGACGAAGTCCTTTCAGCTCTATGCGGACTTCGAGATGTTCCAGGGGGCCGGCCTGTCGGGCGGCCTGGGCCTGGGCGGCTATACGAACGCGGACGTCATCAGGGCGGGACCGGCCAATCTGGGCAGCGACCCGTACCTTGCCCGCCTGTATGGGCGCTATGTCATCCCTTTGTCGGGAGAGCTTGGTGAGTCCCTCCCCCGCGGCATGGACCAATTGCCGGGCCGCGAGCCGGTGGACCGCGTCGAGATAAAGGGTGGCAAGCTCGCGCCCACGGACGATTTCGACCAGAACCGCTATGCGAACAACGGCAGGACGCAGTTCCTCAACTACTCCTTCCTCTTCAACACGGCCTGGGATTACGCCTCCGACACGCGGGGCTACACCATAGGGGCCTCCGTCGCCCTCGTCCACCCCACCTGGAGATTGATCGCCGGCAGCTACCAGGTGCCGACGACGAGGAACGGCATGATCCTCGACAGCGAGATTTACCGGGCGCGTGGCGACAACGTCGAGCTGGACCTGGCGCCGAACGGCACAGGTACGGTCATCCGCCTGCTTGCCTTTCACAACCAGGGACGCATGGGCGACTACCGGGAGGCCATGGCCATAGGCAGGGCCTCCGGTACGGTGCCCGATACGCTTGCCGACGAGCAGCCGGGCCGCACGAAGTACGGATTCGGCCTCAACATCGAGCAGCCCCTTGCGAACGACGGGGAAACCGGCCTGTTTGCACGCCTCGGCTGGGCCAACGGCACGAACTCCGCCTGGTCCTATACGGAAGCGGACCGCCATGCCAGCATGGGGCTGCAGGTGAGCGGAAGCAACTGGGGACGCGCGGACGACCGCTTCGGCATCGCTATCGCCGCCAACGGGCTCAGCGGCTCGCACGCCCATTACCTGGCCGAAGGGGGCATCGGCATGCTCATCGGCGACGGGGCCCTCAATTACGGGCCTGAGGAGATATTCGAAGCTTACTACCGTATCCAGCTCGGCCGCTTCGTTCAGCTCAGTCCCGATTTCCAGTATATAGAGAACCCCGGATACAACCGTGACAGGGGACCGGTGAAGGTCTATGGCGTGCGGCTGAGGCTGAGCTATTAAAAGGCCATACGAAGGGAACCGAAAAGGAGGGTCTCATGAAGAAACGCCTGCTTCTGGCGGCAGGAATGCTCCTGGCCGCGGCAGTGGCCGCACACGCGGCAAGTCTCCTCGGCCCGGCCGAGCCGGGCGCCGCACCGGGCAAGTTCTCCGTCGGGGCCGGATACTTTTATTACGATGACAAGTGGAAAGACGGCGGGACCTTCAAGCTTCAGCAGAGCCAGACCTTCCTTGAGGGCTCCTACGGGCTTTATCAGGGAATGGAAGTCTTCCTGAGGCTCGGCGGCACCGACGCAAAACTCCTCGATGGCATCAATTTCAAAGATAACTATAATGTCTACAGTGGCATCGGCGCCCGTGGTGTCCTTTACAGGTTCAACCCGCAATTCGACGTAGGGAGTACCCTCTATTTCGACCGCGTCTGGTCGGATTTCAGGCAGGCCGTCACCAGGCTGAAGACCCCATGGTCTGCCAACTTCGCGCTCCTCGGCCAGTGGACCCCTTACCCTATCTTCGTGCTGTACGGCGGCCCCAAGTTTTTCTATGGCGCGTCGAAAGAAGAAGTGCAGATTTCGGCAAATGGAACGGTAAGCAGTTCTTCGCGCTCCATAAGGACCGATAACTGGGTCGGAGGGGTTGTGGGAACCAGGTTCGCCATAATGGGGATCGATCGGCTCAAGTTCGGCATCGAGATGCAGTTCACGAGCCGGGTATCTGTCGGGGGTATGGTGAGCTACGCGTTTTAGGACGGTCAAGACCGCTCGCGAGGCAAAATAGGGCGCCTGCGCCGCGTGCATCCGAAGGGACTACGAGGAAGTGAGAGATGGAAAAAGCCAGGACCGAGGATTCCGAAAAGAGGCGGGTGACCCTCCTTTCCCTTGCCACCGCTCTGATCCTCATCGTGGTGAAGGTGGCCGTGGGGTTGAAGACGGGGTACCTCACCCTTATCACGGAGGCAATCCACTCGACGCTCGACGCGCTGGTCACGGTCATCACGTTCTTTTCCATCAGGTACGCCGGGCGGCCCGCCGACAGCGATCACCCCTATGGGCATGAGAAGGCGGAGAACCTCGCGGCCTTCACCGAATGCATACTCCTCTTCGTCGCCCTCGGCCTTATCGTGAACCAGTTGATCAGGCGTCTCTTCTTCGAGGCGCCCCACCTCGCGCCGAGCCTTTGGCCGGTGATCGTGCTGGTCTTCTCGATGGTTTTCGACCTGAACCGGGCCCATGCCCTGAAGAAGGTCGCGAGGGCCTATAAGAGCCCCGCCATCGAGGCCGACGCCGTACACTTCAGCGCCGACCTGCTGACCTCCGGGATTGCCCTTTGCGGCATGGGCCTCGCCTATGTGCTTTCCCATTTCATCCATTCCGCCTCCTGGTTTATCGATATCGCCACGACGGGCGTCATCCTTTTTACCGTCGTCCGCATGGTCCTCCGGATCATCCTCGGCTCTTCGCAGGTCCTCCTCGACAGAACGGCACCCGGACAGCGGGAGCTGATACGCGGGGTCGTGTCCCGGATACCGGATGTGATCGGGGTGGAGGCCATCCGTACGAGAGAGGCCGGCAAGAAGACTTTCGTCGATCTGACCATCGCCATCGACCGCAACCTCACGGTCGAATCGAGCTCCCGCATACAGCAATCGGCGGAAGCCGCGATAAAGAGGCATGTGGACAATGCCGACGTGGTCCTCCAAATGAGGCCGGAGGCGAAGGCAACCGAGGATATCGTCGAGAGGGTGCGCGCCATCGGCGCCAGGGACGGCCACAACATTCATCACATCACCGTCCACGATATACGTGGCGTGCTCCATGTGGACATGGACCTGGAAGTGGAAGGCGAGACGAAGCTCGGCGAGGCCCACGCGCTCGCCGATCTGCTCGAGACGAAGATCAGGGAGGACAACCCCCTGATCAGCGAGGTCAACACGCACATCGAATGGCGCAAGCAGTCGCCCGTGGAAGGCAAGGTCGTCACCGAACGGGATGCGCTCATCGGCGTCATCGAAGGGATCGTGAGGGCGCAACAGGGAATCATCGAATGCGGGCGCGTCGTGATCGAGGAGGAAGAATCGGGGGATGTCGTGATCACCGTGAATTGCACCATGAGACCGGAGGAGCACGGGGCGGACGTGCAGAGGACCTCCGAAGAGATAGAGAGGGCCCTCCGGGAGACCGTCCGAAGGTCGAGCCGGGTGGTCGTCCACGTCGAGCCGGAAAGGGCCTTTCCGCGCCGGCCATAGTCTTGACTTGCTCAGTGAATTACATTATATAGTTACGGGGTGAGCATGGGCGCAAGGAAGATAGTCAATATCGCGTTGCCGCTGGCCGGTCTGGCGGTTATCGTTTTTTATAATTTTTGCGGCTCGACCTGCACGTTTCTGAAGGGTGGGTTCTTCGGGATCGATCTCAAGTACCTTGGCCTTGCCTACACCGTCCTTCTCCTGCTGCTGGTCCTTTTAAAGCTGGACCTGCCTCATCTGGCGGCGCTCTCCCTGGGTGTCGGCATGGAGATAAACCTGGTGGCCTTTCAGGTCAGAAACGCGACCTACTGCCCCTACTGCCTCACCTTTGCGGCCATCCTCGTTTTTCTCCTTTTGTTCAATTTCAGGCGCTCGAAGCTTCCCCTTATGGGTCTCGGCGTGGCCCTCGGGTTTCTCTTGTGCCTCTTCTTTTTCAAGGGGGCAGCCACCCCCGTGTACGCCGATGAAGTGCTTTTCCCTTCGTTCGGAAAGGGGAAGGTGCAGGTGAGGCTCTATACGGACTATTTCTGCGGTCCCTGCAGCCGCATGGAGCCGAAGATCGAGCCGCTTCTCAAGGACCTGGTGCACAGGAACGTCATCACGCTCACCTTCATCGACACGCCCGTTCATACCCTTACCCCCCTTTATGCCAAATATTTCATCTATATATTTAACCAGGACAGGGGGTTCGAACAGGTCCTCCGGTCGAGGAGGGTGCTTTTCGGGGCGGCCGGGGAGAAGATAGGAGAAAAGGAAAGGCTCGAAACGTATCTCAGGGCGCATGACGTGAAATTCAGGGAGTGCGATCCACGGCCGACATTCGCGGCCCTCAGCGCGCTCATCAGCGAAGACAAGATAAAGTCGACGCCCGCCTGCGTGATAATAAATGACGGAAAAAAAGCGGTATTCAGCGGAGAGGTGGAGATCACCAAAGCCCTGGAGCTCCTCAAGTGACTTTTTCGGTCAAAGGCGACAGGGGTTCCGCGCGTCAGTCCCGGTCGTGCCGGTGGAAGAGGTAGTGGGAGTGGATGTGGCGGTGTGCGATGCCGCCGTGGTAATGCAGGTGCTCGTGAATGAGGTTCACCTTGAGGAGAAGCGCCTCGTCGTAAAGTAGCTCGTCCGCCTCGCCCG
>PLSJ01000253.1 GCA_003165115.1 Syntrophaceae bacterium
GACATTTTACTGTTGCAATAACACAGAAAACGTACGGCGTTTGGAACAATTCCCCTCGCTTTCACACGGCAATTCTGAGTTCTGCCGGTTTATAAAACCAACTCTTTGTGAAAGTGACTATGTCATGTTTCGGACAGGGCTGGTGTTGACCCCTCACCCCGCCCTCTCCCCCAAGGGGGCGAGAGGTGAAAAAGGAGAAGGATTCTGTCCTCTGCCAATTCCGGCATCGATCATGATTGTGCTCGATGCCGGATCGGGTGGACGACGGCGTGTTCGGAATCGTGAGGTTTGGATGCGATCTGAGCACTGTCGACCGTAGGCGTACTCAATGTACGCCGGAGGGCACAGGGCGAAGAGCGCGCCAAAGATCGCGACTTCCGGACACGCCGTCGGCCGGCCGCCCATAGAAGACAAGCAATTGTTATGCGAACAGGGCCTTCGCTATCTCCCTAATCCTCTCGACGCCCTTTATCTCGTAGGGGGAGAGGTAGAGCTTCGCTATGTTGATCCCCGCGTACGTCTCTTCCAGCGACCGGACGTACCGCTGCTGCATCTTTTGCCTCGTCCGGTGAAACTCGCAGTCGGCCTCTTTGACGATGTGGTTGATGATAAGGTCGCCTACCTCGATCCCGTTCCCCGCAAGCTCGGCCATGACCCTCTCCGTCAGGCGCACGCCCAGGGCCTCCGGTATCGTGACGAGGACGTACCTGGTCGTCGTCTGCTCTCCGATAAACCCGATGATGCCCTCCGAGAGCTCCCGCCAGCTCGCGATCACCTGGAGGAGCGTTTTTTTCGAGGACTGGAGCCGCACGGTATCCTTGACCCTCTCCACCATGCTGTACATGTTCATGTAGAATTTCGTCGCCCCTTCGAGGTGGCTCAAAAACAGCCGGGGCAGGCGCAGCAGCCGGAGGGTGTGGCCGGCGGGGGCCGTGTCCCACACCACCACGTCGTATTTTCCGTCCTTCGTCAGCTCCCGGATAAAATAGAGCATATACTCCTCTTCTATCCCTGGGGCCGTCCCCACGTAGTCGACGAAGTCGTAGTCCACGTCGGCGAAGCTCGATATCACCGCGTGGATCTCCCTGCCGAACCGCTCCTTCCACTTCGCGAGCACAAGGTCCGAGGATATTTCGAGGCCCCAGAGCGGAAGGTCCGGGAGGATCCTCGTCTCCGCGCCCCCGATGTCACATTCGTAAATATCGGACAGGGAGGGCGCCGGGTCGCTGGAAACAAGGAGGACCCTCCTGCCTGCCTCGGCAAGGCCAAGGGCGATGGCGGAGGCGCACGTGGTCTTCCCCACGCCGCCCTTGCCCCCGACCATGATGAGCCTCAACCCGGCTCCCGCGATCGCGCGCAGAGGCATGGGCTATCCTTCCCGTTTCCCGAAGGTCTCGCGGATGAAGGCGGTTATCTCCGGCTCCTGCCCGTCGAAGGTATGGGAGGAAGGGACCACCTTCAGGGATTTCTCGCCGGGCAGCACTTTATAGAGGGCGAGCAGGGCGTCGAGGGGCGATATCTCGTCACGGGAGCCGCCTACGAGGCAGGTCTTGCCCCGAAAGGCCCGAAGCTCGTCGTCCCGGTACACGGAAAAGGGGTAGGCCACGAGGCAGAGTTCGACGTCGCGGGCAAGGTCGCGCATGATGCCGGAAACCGCCTTCGCGCACACCCAGGCGCCGAAGGAGTAGCCCGCGAGGACAAGCCTAGCCCTTCCGCCCGTATGCGCCTGGAGGTACAGGCACGCCGCGGCCACGTCACCCGTCTCGCCGGCGCCCTCGTCGTGCCTGCCCGTGCTGGCGCCCACGCCCCGGAAATTGAACTTCAGCGTCGTGAGGCCCGTCTGGGAAAAGCCCTCCTCCAGGGCGTCCACCACGTTGTTCCACATGGAGCCCCCGTAGAGCGGGTGGGGATGGCAAATCACGACGCCGCCCCTTCCCTGCCCTTCCCGCAGCACCCCTTCCAGGTGTTCCCCGCCTTCTATGACGACCCTTTTAGTTGACATAATCCATTTATTTTGGTAGGTTTTGAACAAAAATTCAATAGAGAAATGATGGCGCTATTTAAAAAGAAAGAAAAGGAAAAGAAACCCCACAAAGAGATCGACATACAGAAAGAGATCAGGAAAGCGGAAAAAGAGGACGAAAGCCTCTGGGTAAAATGCAGCTCGTGCCAGGAATTGCTCTATAGAAAAGAGGTCGAAAGGAACCTGAACGTCTGCCTCAAGTGCTCGTACCATTTCCCTATTTCCGTCGAGAAGCGCATCGGTCTCACCTTCGATGAAAGGAGCTTTACCGAGCTGTATACCGGCGTGGAACCGGTAGACTTCCTGAAATTCAAGGACACGAAAAGCTACAAGGTGCGCCTCACCGAGACAAAAGAGGCGACGAAGCGGAGCGACGCGGTTGTTTGCGGCAGGGCGCGCATAGAAGGCATAGAGGTGCTGGCCGCGATCTTCGACTTCAGCTTCATGGGCGGGAGCCTGGGGTCCGTGGTAGGGGAAAAGATCACGAGGCTCCTCGAAGAGGGCAAGGAGAAGAGGCTGCCCGTCATCGTCTTTTGCGCTTCCGGCGGGGCGCGGATGCAGGAGGGGATCATGTCCCTCATGCAGATGTCGAAGGTGTCGGGGGCCATATACAGGCTTAAATGCGAACGGGTCCCCTACATCACCGTCATCACCGACCCGACGCTGGGGGGCGTGAGCGCGAGCATCGCCATGCTGGGAGATATCATCATCGGCGAGCCGAAGGCGATGATAGGCTTCGCCGGGATGAGGGTGATCAAGGACACGATAAAAGTGGACCTGCCCCACGGGTTCCAGAGGTCGGAATACCTGCTGGAACACGGCATGATCGACCTCATATCGCCGAGAAAACAGCTCAAGCAGCACCTGCACGGCATCCTCTCCCTCGTTACCGCATGAAAGAGTACGACCAAATTCTCGATTACCTGTACGGCCTCGAAAAATTCGGGATGGTATTCGGCCTGGAAAACATCACGTGGCTTCTCGGGCTCATCGGCAACCCGCAGGACGCCCTGAAGGCGGTCCACATAGCGGGCACGAACGGGAAAGGCTCGGTCGCCGCCATGCTGTCGGAAATGCTGAAGGCGGCCGGCTTCCTGACGGGCACGTACACCTCCCCCCACCTGGTCTCTTTTACGGAGCGCATCAGCGTCAATGGCGATTATATTACGGAAGAGGAAGTCGCCGAACTGACGCGGTTCATCAAGGAGAGGATCGACCGGGAGGAAGACGCGAGGCCCGTCACGTTCTTCGATTTTACCACCGCCCTCGCCTTCGAGTATTTCAAGAGGAAGGGCGTCGCCATCGCCGTGGTGGAGGCGGGGCTGGGGGGAAGGCTCGACTCGACGAACGTGCTGCGCCCTCTCGTCACCGTCATCACGAACGTCGCGCTCGACCACCAGGAATACCTGGGAAATACCGTCAAGGAGATCGCGAGGGAAAAGGCGGGCGTCGTGAAGGAGCATGTGCCGGTCGTCACGGGGGCAAAGGGCGAGTCCCTGGAGGTCATAAAGGCGGCGGCGGCCAACACCGCCCTCTACGCACTCGGCGAGAACTTCGCCTATAAGAAAAGGGGCGAACAGCTCCTCTGGTACCGCGGCATACGCATGACCTACGACGACCTGTCCGTGGCCTTAAGAGGCGACCACCAGCTTTTCAACGCGGCCCTCGCCCTCTGCGCGCTGGAGCTCCTCGTCCCGGCCGGCTTCCTCGTCAGGGAGTATGCGGTCAGGCGCGGGCTGGAGTCGGTGCGGTGGCTGGCGAGGCTGGAGCTGGTCCACAAGCCGGGGCAGCCTCTCGTCCTCATCGACGGCGCGCACAACCCCGACGGGATGAGCACTCTCGTCTCGTACCTGAAGGGCCATTTCCTGAACAGAAAGAAGATACTCGTCTTCGGGGTAATGAAGGACAAGGACTTCAAGGAGATGCTGCACGAGATCCTTCCCCTGGTCCAGCAGACCATCCTGACAAGGCCGGAAATCGAGAGGGCCGCCCTTCCCGCCGACGTTGCCCGCTACGCGCCCGGCGCCCTTATCGCCGCTTCGGTGAAAGACGCCGTCGACAGGGCCTTTGCCTTAGCCGATGAGCACGACCTCATCATCATCACCGGCTCCTTTTACACGGCCGGCGAGGCAAAAAGGCTCCTCGATGAACGGCCCTAGGCTCGCTTTCGCCCTGTCCCTGCTCGCCATGCTGCTGCCTTTCACGCTTCACGCCCAGATCACGAGGACGTCCAAGATGAGCGGTCCCGTCGACATTACCGCGAATGAGCTTAACTACAACAAAGAGCAGAACGTCTACACGGCGGAAGGGAACGTGGAGATGAAGGAAGGGACGAGGCTGCTGAACGCGGACTTCGTCCTCTTCAACGACACGACCAAGGACGCCTTCGCCGAAGGGCACGTGGTCTTCCAGGACCTGGGGGACGTGATCCACTGCCAGCGGATGTCCCTCAACATGATAACGCAGCGCGGCACCATAGAAGAAGGGCAGGTCTATATCAAGACGGGCAATTTTTCCATGAACGGGACCGAGATCGAAAAGACGGGCGAGTCTTCCTACCTGGTCCACAGGGGCGAGTTCACGACCTGCGGCTGGGACCATCCTTCCTGGGTATTCCGGGCGAAAGAGATCGATGTGAAAATGGGCGATTACGCGACAGCCCGCTCCGGCACGTTCACCTTCATGGGCCAAAAGATGATCTACCTGCCATGGAGCGTCTTCCCCGTAAAGACGGAAAGGCAATCGGGTTTCCTCCTCCCCCTGTTCCAGTTGTCGAGCAGGGACGGGACGATCCTGAGGAATGCCTTTTACTGGGCCATCTCGAAGGACCAGGATGCGACCTTCGGCCTCGACTGGATACAGCAGCGGGGCATCAAGCCCAGCGCGGAGTACCGGTACTATCTGACGCCCACCACGAAGGGCATGTGGTACGCCTCGGAAATCGACGATGCCAAAAACGGCCATGAGCGTTACCAGATAAAGGGAATGCACGAGCAGATGTTCGGCGATATGAGTTTCAAGACGAACATCAATTACGTCTCCGACTACCAATACCTGCAGGACCTGGGATTGACGACGATCGAGAGGAGCACGAGCTCGCTGCGGGACGTCGCGTTTATCGAGAAGCCCCTCCCCAATTCCCTCCTGACCGTTGAAGGCGCCTATTTCCAGACCCTGACGCAGAAAGACAACAGCGGCACCCTGCAATACCTCCCTTCGGCGTCATATTTTACCCAGTACATGCCGTTTGCGAAAAACAAGCTCTACGGCGATTTTACCGGCGACATCACGAACTATTGGAGGTCTCAGGGCGAGAAGGATACCAGGCTCAGCCTCGCGCCGAGCGTGAGGATCCCCTATTCCTGGAACGGGTTGAATTTCCTCGGCTCCGCGAGCGTGCTGGAAAAAGCGTACGCCGCCGATCCCACGTCGCCCACGGCCGAGTACGGCATACACCACGAAACGTTCGCGGCCCAGGGCGACATGAACGCCCAGTTCATCAAAGAGTCGTCCACGACGCTCTTCGGCCTCGGGAACGTCCAGAGCACCATCACCCCCCGGTTGCAGTACAATTACGACCAGAACACGACTTCCTTCGGGAAAGTCCCTTCCATAGACCCCTCGGACCGGCTCTTCAACACGAACACGGCGACCTATTCCCTGAACCATTACCTGAACGCGGTCAAAGACGGCCAGGTGAGAGAGATATCGCTCATGGAGGTAAGCCAGACGTACGGCCTGACGGGCAAGCTCCCCGGCGACCCCTACCTGTACCAGGTGGTCCAGCCCAACGAGAGCCGTCTTTCGGAAGTGCACAGCAGGTTCACCCTCTTCCCGCACGCCACCTTATGGTATGTCCATGACGACTACTGGAGCGTCGCCGGCAAAGGTTTACAAAACATGACGAACAGTATACACTATGCCCTGCCGCCGAGGTTCCAGATCGACCTGACGCACAGCTACGCGCCGGGTCTCGTCGACCAGGTATGGATAAACACGATAGTGAGATGGAAAGTTCTCGACCTGACCTACCAGATCAATTACGACCTCATTCAGCGCACGTGGCTCACTACCCTCGCCTCCCTCGCCTACCACCCCGGCTGCTGGAGTATCGCCTTCACCTTAATGCAAACGAAGGTCCCGAAGGATACAAGCTTCCATTTCTCTTTCAATCTGACGGGCATCACGCAGAAGACCGGGACGTACGGGACGTATTGACGGCGCAGGAAGTGCGGGCACCCCATCTTACGAGGAGAAGACGTACATGATCGATGGAGCGACAGTAAAACGTCTCAAGCTCATCTCTGACGAACGGGGCAGGCTCATGGAGATCCTCCGCTCCGACGAGGACATTTTCGTCAAGTTCGGTCAGGTCTACATGACCACCACCTATCCCCAGGCGGTAAAGGCCTGGCACTACCACAAGGTGCAGGACGATTTCATCACCTGCGTCAAGGGCATGCTCAAGCTGGTGCTCTATGATGACAGGGACGGCTCGCCGACGCGGGGGGAGATTAACGAGTTCTTCATGGGCGATTACAACCCTACCCTGGTGAAGGTGCCGAAGATGGTCTACCACGGGTGGAAATGCATATCCTCCGACGAGGCGCTCGTCATTAACGTGCCCACGGAAGCCTACAATCCGGGGGCGCCCGACGAATACAGGCTGGACCCCCATAACAACAGTATACCTTACAGGTGGGTGAGAAAAGATGGATAAGCCGCATATTCTCGTCACCGGCGGGTGCGGCTTTATCGGGAGCAACTTCATCCGCTACCTGCTCTCCTCCGGCGCCTGCACGATCACGAACCTGGATAAGCTTACCTACGCGGGGAACCTGGAGAACCTCAAAGGTTTCGAAGCGCGTCCCGGCTACACGTTCGTCAGGGGCGACATCGCGAATGAAGCCGACGTGGAGCGCGCCTTCGCGGCGCCCGTGGACGCGGTGGTCAATTTTGCGGCGGAGTCCCACGTGGACAGGAGCATCATGGACCCCGGCGCGTTCGTAACAACCAATATCTACGGCACCTATCTTCTCCTGGAGCAGGCGCGCCGCAAGGGCGTGACAAAGTTCCTCCAGGTGTCTACGGACGAGGTGTACGGCAGCCTGGGCGAGACGGGGCGGTTCCGGGAAGAGACGCAGCTCGCGCCGAACAGTCCCTACTCCGCGTCGAAGGCATCGGCCGACCTGCTCGCCATGGCGTATCACAAGACCTTCGGCCTGCCGGTGGTGATCACCCGCTGCTCGAACAACTACGGTCCTTACCAGTTCCCCGAGAAATTGATACCGCTGCTGGTCAGCAACGCCCTCGTCGACCGCGAGCTGCCCATCTACGGCGACGGGCTGAACGTGCGCGACTGGATACACGTGTCCGACCACTGCGCCGCCCTGGCCCTCGTGCTGGATAAGGGCGTCCCCGGCAACGTCTACAACGTGGGCGCGGGCAATGAAAGGAACAACCTCGAAATCGTGGAGATCATCCTGGAGGTCCTGAATAAGCCCCGGAGCCTCATCAAATACGTCAAGGACAGGCCGGGCCACGACCGCAGGTACGCCATAGACAACACAAAGATAAGAGACACCCTCGGCTTCGAGGTACACGTGCCCTTCAAGACGGGGATGGAAGAGACGGTGCGATGGTACGTGGAGCACAGGGACTGGTGGGAGAAGATCAAGACGGGCGAATATCTCGGCTTTTATGAGAAATGGTATGGCTCACGCTGAGGCCGTCCGAAAAAAGGCATGAAAGCGGTTTTTTTCTCCGACGCGCACCTGCCCGATAACGACGCGGCCAGGGTCGGGGCGGTCAAGGCATTCCTGCGGCAGGCGGCCCGGGACGCGGACATTATCGTCGTCCTCGGCGATCTCTTCGAATTCTACCACGGCTACGACAACTACGTGTACCCTTTCTACAGGGAGGTCGTCGACGCGCTGCGCGATGCGGCCATGTCAAGGTCCGTCTATTTCATCGAGGGGAACC
>PLSJ01000514.1 GCA_003165115.1 Syntrophaceae bacterium
GCGGCCAACTTCATCGGGATACCCAAAGAACGGCGGTATGTACACTTTTATGTCTGAGTCTGGCAAAAGAAGTGGAGATTTCAAAATATCTGCTGACAACAGCATAACTCTGCACTCTAACAACATTGTGGATAATAAGGAAGTTGAGTCGTGGTCTACGTGGGTAAAAGATGCGGATTAGATTAACTGGAGAATCAGGGAATCACGTAGCTGACTAACGACTAACGTGACAAGAATGGCAGATCTCTCGTTTCATGCACAGCGCGGCTCGGCGCCCCTTATCTTTCAACTGGAAACCTCTTTTTTATGGCGCCGTTCGTTAGTCTAGGAGATTAGCGGGGTCAAGGCTTGTTATTTGCGTGACTACTTCCTTTCGGAAATCGGAAAGCGCCTTTCCCTGAGCTGGCCACCGTCTCCAGACGGGCTAAGCGCGGAAAAGGTGGGGACGGCGGCCAAGATGCAAGAAACAAGACCTGATCCCATGGGTGCCAGGGCGGGGGCGGGACTTGCCTATGGACCATTCGGAAGTTGGGCGATCCCCTCGCGCGGTATGGGGTTACATGGGTACATTCATCAGGATTCTTGACTGCCTAATTTCGCGTCTGATGCCCGCAGTTTCTAAGGCTTTTCTCAGTTCTGCAACATCAATGTCCTCTCCCGGGTTTATGTAAATGTTTTGGATCAACATGTCCGTATCAATGCCTATTTCGACGCCGCGATCCCCAGCGTGATAGCCCTGATTTTGCAAGGCCACCTTCCAATACAAAAGCCTGAACTCCTTCTCGTCTCTATAGGGCACGTCTTTGTATGATACAGAGGAGTATACATTGCCAATGGGAAAAGGGTCCCTCTCGTAATCTATATATTTCACGACGCAGCCGTTTACTTCACGTGGGCTATCGGAAAATGATGCAACGAGTCTTTCGTAGTTGGTCTGAATCGCGCATCCTCTGTTGGCGTATACCTTCCACATGAGATAGGATTCGTGGTCATTCATGTGCCAGCAAAGTAGGTAGAAATTCTCTCTTGATCTCTCGTACTGTTCGACGCCGGCGGCGGCAAGTTCGCTGTTGTTGTACTTCGCGTACTCTTCCTTGAATAGCTCCTCTCTCGTCTTTCGCGTAAGGAGACCTTCCCATTTGTCGCTGAACTGAGAAATGTGCGGAAAAAACAGTGAGCCGGTATTCACTATCTGCAAAAGCCTTTTATACTTCAGATATCGCCACAGCTTTTGCCTTGAATTTCGAGGTTGCTCTAGGAATGGATGCTTCACGTACACTCGTTACACCAGCACCTTACCATTTCACGCGGAAGAGATCGAGGACTTGTAGCAGGTCTTGACGTGCTATCATTGGTGCGGAGGGGGGGACTTAAACCCCCCGTGCCCTTAGTCGCCGTCAAAGGAACCTTTGTTATCACCACCATTTCACAATCAGAGGAGAGAGCCGTCTCTCCGCATAAGGGCTACCCCGCCAATGATTGTGCCTATAGTACCCATGCTCAAGCAATTGCTCATGAGGAACACCCCCTCTAAAACGATGCCGATGTTTAATGTGAATGAGGCGGTGACTACCGTGGCTGCCTTTGCCGATAATGCGCTTTTCAAAGAACCGCCAAAATATAATCCTTGAGGACGGAAAAAGCAAATTCTGTTTGGTGAAGGGGCAGGATAACGAAGACCCGTCGAGGATTAGCGGGGTCTTGTTATTTGCATGGCTATCGGAAATCGGAAAGCGCCTTTACCTTCACTACTCCGCCGTCTCCAGACGGGCTAAGCGGAGAAAGGGTGGGGACGACGGGCAAGAAGCGCCCTTAACCCGAAAGTCCGCCTATGCCGGCGAGCAGGCTGCAACGCTCCACTTCCGGCATCGATCATGGTGGTGCTCGATGCCGGATCGGGTGGATGGCGGCCTGGAGTGAATCGATGAGATGTGGATGCCCTGAGAGGATCGTTGAGCGGAGGCGTACATAGGCGGGCACCCAGCTCCATATTGCTTCGGCTGGGTCGCAAACGTCGGAGCCTCACGACCGGAGCAGGGCGCCGCAGATCGCGATTCACTCCAGGTCGCCATCCGGCCGCGCCCTCTTCAGCCCTGTTGCTGTAGGGAGCGCGCCAGATCCTCCACCAGTTTCTTCGACCCCACATAGAGCGCCGATCGCTGATGATGGTGCTCGGGAACGATTTCCAGAATGGGCACTCCCCTTTCGTCGACCGCCGCACCGCCCGCTTCGTGACATATGAATGCAACAACCGCCGCCTCGTACATGAGGCGCAGCTTTCCTTCGGGACGGTTCTTCTTCGGATTCGGATGGTTTACAATGGCGGGATACATGAACATGCCGCCGTTTGTCAGCGTCCTGTGGAAGTCGCCGGCTAAAGCCCCAAGATATCGGAAAGCGTACTTCCCCTCGTTCTCTCCGATCCATTTTTGAACCTTTTCCGCATAGGTACGTCGATTGGATGCGTTAAAGGATAATTCCCAACCTTTGGGGTCTTCGGGAAGGGTCATACGGGTAGGACGTACAAACGTATTGGTCTCATCCACGTGGAAGCGCCATGTCCCTTCGTCCTTGAGCCCGATGGTAAATGTCCCGGTGGGGATCACAAACATGCCTGCGGCGATATAATCTTTTCCGGCCCTCAGGTGTCCGTCTTCAGGGCCCGTCAGGTTGCGCCTGGCGACGCCGAAAAGAAAGCCGACCGGCAGCCCGTGTGAGACATTGGATGATCCGTCCAGAGGGTCGAAATAGACGAAATAACGTCCTCCCTCGGGATTGATGGGGATGATCTCATCCGATTCCTCGCTTACCGCATGGATGACCCTGCCGGAAGCCTTCAGGTAATGGATGGTGATCTCATTGGCAATCTGATCCATCTGCATCACGTCCTCGCCCTGCACATTCACGGCTCCCGCAAGACCGAGGTTCCCCTTGAGGGCCCCCGTAAGGTAGTAGCGCTGGATATGCTGTGCGGCGCTGATCAACGCGTCCATAAGGATGAGAAAGTCGTGGGTTCGGTTGTGCCTTTCCTGATGCTGAAGAAGAAAATTCATAAAAGTCTGTTCAAATGCGACGCCGGAATGCTGCCTGCCCACATCCATATACACCTCCTGCTTTCCCGTCCCGAAGACGCCGTCGGCCCTCGAAGAGCAGATATCCGGGAGCGTTGTCCGCCCCTGCCGCGTTAGCGGAAAACAACGTACGATTTTACCAGATCGCCTATTAAGTATTGTATGACCCGGAGAGAAGAAAGTACGGGATTAGCGGGGTTCAGATGTTGTTATTTGCATGCCCACTTCCTTTCGGAAATCGGAAAGCGCCTTTCCCTTCACTTTCGCCACCGCCTCCAGACGGATTATGCGCGGAAAAGGTGGGGACGGCGGGCAAGATGCAAGAAACAAGACCTGACCCCACGGGTGCCACGGGTGTCCGAAGAAAGAAGCGCCCTCAACCCGAAAGTCCGCCTATGCCGGCGGGCAGGCGGCAATGCTCCATTTCCGGCATCGATCATGGTGTGGCCCGATGCCGGATCGGGCGAACGCCTTTAACGGAGCACGAGATTGACCGTCGTCATCTCTTCGTCGGATGCCTCGACGGTAAACCCCAGCTTCTTGCACACGGCGAGCATCTTATCGTTTTCCGTCAACACCTCACCGTAAATGCGCTCAAGGTCTTTCTCCTCCGCGATGCCGATGAGCACGTCCACGAGCTTGGGGCCGAGTCCCTTGCTCTGGTAGTCGTCATGGACGAGCACGGCGAATTCTCCTGATTTGAACTCGCGGTCGATGATCAGACGCCCGATGCCGATCATTTTTCTTTTGTCGTTTTCCCTCACCTCGGCCACGATAGCCATCTCACGGTCATAGTCGATGTTGCAGTAGCGCACGAGCATTTCGTGAGAGATGTCCTTGATGATGGAGAAGAAGCGGGCGCGCATCGTCGCTTCCGACAGGGTGCTGAGAAGCTCGTGCTCCAGGGGCTCGTCCTCCGGCTTGACCGGCCTCAACAGAACGTCCTCGCCGTTCGAGAGCAGCCAGTGGCTCACATACCGGGTCGGGTAAGGCGTGATGACGACATGGGGATACTGTGTCCCCTGCCCTACCTCGGTCTCTTCGAGGACTATCCGCGCGTTCACCGCGAGGGCCTTGCCGTTGGATATCACGATAGGATTGATGTCCATCTCCGCGATCTCGGGGAAATCGACGATGAGGTTCGAAAAGCTGACGATTATCTGCTCGATCTCGCGAAGCTCGGCCGGCTTTTTCTCTTTGGAGCCCTTGATCATCCTGTAGATCTCGGTCTCCTCCATGAGGAGCCTGGCCAGCGTCTGGTTGAGAGGGGGTATCGCGAACGAGACGTCCTTGTAAATTTCGGCGCGCATCCCGCCTATGCCGAAGAGGATAAAGGAACCGAAGTCGGTGTCCTTCTTCGCTCCCAGGATAAGCTGGTAATCCACGTTGTTCACCATTTTCTCGATGGTAACCGCCGTGATCGTCGCCTCCGGGGCCCTCTCCTTTACCCTTTCCAGGAGGTTCCCGTACGCCGCCTTCAGTCTGTCCGCGCAGTAAACGGCCGTCATCCCGCCCACTTCTCCCCTGTCCGTGATGTCGGGGGAGACAACCTTGAGGACGACGGGGTAGCCGACCTTCTCGGCCCAGGCCGACGCCGAATCGAGGCTGTTGACGAGGATCGTGGTGGTGCTCGGGATGCCGTAGCTCTTGAGAAAGTTCTTCGATTCGAGCTCGGTCAGGACTTTCCTGCCTTCCTTCAGCGTCCTCCTGATGAAGGCCTTGAGGTTGTTTTTCGGCGGTGACTGGTCCACCGGCAACTCGGCGGGGGTTTCATAGAGGAGCTCCAGGTTCCTCTTGTACCGGTACATATAGAGGTAGGTCTTTATCGCCTCTTCCGGTGTTTCGTACATGGGTATATGGTTCTCTTTCAGGATCTCCATCCCTTCCTGAACACTGCTCGTCCCCATCCAGGTGACGATCACCGGCTTGTACGCCTGTTTCGCGATCTCCGCGACGGCCGTCGCAAGCACCGTGGGCTGGGCGGCCGTGCTGGAGGCATAGATCACGAGGATCCCTTCCACGTGCGGGTCGGCAAGGCAGGTGTTGATCGCTTTTGTGTAGCGTTCGCTGTCCGCGTCCCCGAACAGGTCCACCGGGTTGTTCCTGCTCCAGTGGGCCGGCAAAAAAGTGCTCAGCTCCTCGACGGTTTTCGGGGTGAGCAGGGCAAGTTTTCCTCCGAGGCCCATGAGGATATCGGTCGCCATGACACCGAGCCCACCGGCATTGGTGACGATCGCCAGGGAAGGTCCTTTCGGAAGGTTCTTGGAGCGGAGCACCTCTGCGGCGTTGAAGAGGTCCATGATCTCCCGGACCCGGACCACTCCCGCCCGCCTGAAGGCAACGTCGTAGGCCGCGTCATAGCCCGCCATGGAACCGGTGTGCGAGAGCGACGCCCGGGCGCTTTCCTTGAACTGGCCCGATTTCACCACGATGATCGGCTTGTTCCGGGCAAAGCTCCGGGCCGCGCTGATGAATTTGCGCGCGTTGCCGACCGCCTCCATATAGATCATGATACTCCGCGTCTTGGGGTCTTCACCGAGAAAATCGATGAGGTCGCCGAAATCGATATCGACCATGGAGCCGAGAGAGATGAACATGCTGAACCCTACATGGGTATTCGCCGCCCAGTCGAGCAGCACGCGGCCCAATGACGCACTCTGCGAAATAAAAGCGATGTTGCCTTCGTCCGGCTGTACGTCAAAAATGGAGGTGTTGAGGCCTATGCCCGGCCTGATGATGCTTCCCCGGTTCGGCCCGAGGATCCTCATGCCGTAGGTCTTTCTGATATCCTTGAGGGCCTCTTCCAGCTTCCTTCCCTCTTCCCCTGCCTCTCTGAAACCGCCCGAAACGATGACGATCCCCTCTACTCCCGCCTGCCCGCAGGCATCCGCAATCTGGGGGACGGTGGGGGCGGGCGTCGAGATGACCGCGAGGTCGATTTTTTCGGGAATGCTCGCTATATCGGGATACGAGACCAGATCGAACATGGCCCCACCGGTAGGGTTCACTACGAGCGGTTTCGGCCTCACGCCTTTCTTTGCTTTCTTTCCGGCCTCCGCCGCGTCCGTCGGCGCGTGTACCCAGTAGGTCTTATGCTTGTCCGAGAGCAGGAGATTGGAAAGAAGAATACTTTCGACCGAACCCTCCGCTTCCATGTCGCCGAAGACCGCGATCGTTTTCGGATTGAACATCTTCCTTATGTCGCCCATTTCGTGACTTTTCGCCCCTCGCTTTTGTCTATCTTACAGGAAGTGTTTCCGGTTACAGAAGATGAATAAAATCCCCGCCCGTGCGGGCAGAGTAAAGCGCCCTTCCCTTCAGGACGTCTCTTTCTCCACCCATATCGAGTGTTCCACGAGTCCGAAAGTCTTGAGCGCTTCGCTTATGCTCAGGCCCGCCCTGCTCCCCTCGTGCTGGAAGGAACTGGTATCCCATGTGAGGCTCAGCGCCACGTCCGTCCGATACAATACGCTGTTATACATGTGGATCCGGACCAATCCGGTTTCCTCGGCCGCGTGCTTCATTGTGTCCACGAGCAAGCCGGCTACGTTTTCCAGTTGGGCGCTGGTCGTCCTCAATCGTATCATTTCCATCCAGAGCATAAAATGTTAAGAAGCATAAAACGTGCCAGACTCGGTAAAATTCAGGATGTCCTTTGCCCACTGCGATAAACGGCACACATTAACTATTAGGAGCCACAGAAAGTTCTGTCATAATTGGTAGATATATTGTAGATTATCACATATGCAAGAGTCATCGCAACACGTTAGCTGAATCGGGAGGCCTATGGAGAGGACCGATTTCTTTCGCGAGTTCACTTTCCGTATCTGTGGAAGTCTCAACATAGGTGAAGCGCTCTGGCATTGCCTTCTTTATGTCCGCAACATTTTACCCGCGGATGAGCTGGTCCTGACCGTCTATAACCCCGCCGTCGGGACACTCGATCTCGTTGCAAGGGCCGACGACAAAGGCTTCGTCATGGAGCCGGAGAGCGTGCCCATGCCCTTCCACGTGCGGAGGGAGCTGGAGAACGTCCAGCGCTACGACCGGGTCAGGATACGGAACGACGTATGGCAGGACCCCATAATCAAAGAGGTTGCGCTGCGGCTGGAATGGTCCGGTTGCTCGGTGATCGTCGCACGCCTCATTATCCAGCATCAATTCATCGGCTCCCTTATCGTCCGCGCGAGCGGGTCGGAAAGGTATACGGAAGAGCACGCGGAACTCTGGGCCATGGTCAACGAGCCGGCCGGGATCGCCCTCGCCAATAGCCGGCAATACCAGGAGCTTTTGAGGCTGAAAGAGACCCTCGCCGACGATAACCGGTACCTCCATAACGAGCTCCGGAAGAACGTAGGGGCCCAGATTGTCGGCGCCAACTTCGGCCTCAAGGACGCGATGGACCAGGTGTACAAAGTCGCTCCCCTGGGAGGGCCTGTCCTTCTGATGGGCGAGACGGGGAGCGGCAAGGAGATCATCGCGAATGCCATCCACAACCTCTCGCCCCGCAACAGCGGCCCCCTCATCACGGTAAACTGCGGGGCCATCCCCGAGTCTCTCATCGACAGCGAGCTTTTCGGCCACCAGAAAGGGGCTTTTACGGGCGCCCTCACGGACAGGAGGGGCCGCTTCGAGCGCGCCGACAAGGGCACCATTTTTCTCGACGAAGTGGGCGAGCTCCCCCTTCACACACAGCTCAGGCTTCTCAGGGTGCTTCAGGAGAAAGAGGTCGAGCGGGTGGGAGGGTCCCAGCCCGTCAAAGTGGATGTAAAGATCGTTTCGGCCACGAGCAGGAGCCTGGAGAAGCTGGTCAGCGAAGGGGCCTTCAGGGACGACCTCTACCATCGGCTCCGGGTCTACCCCATTTGCATTCCCCCTCTCCGGGAGCGCAGGCTTGATATCCCCGCCCTCGTCGAGCATTTCGTCGAGAGAAAATCACGCGAGCTGGGCCTTCGCTTTACCCCGGTCCTCGCGCCCGGGGCACTCGACCGGCTCATCAGGTACGACTGGCCGGGCAATGTGCGGGAACTGGCGAATGTGGTGGAACGTGCGCTGATCCACTCTGACGGGAAGCACCTCGACTTCGATGACCTGTCGGCCCCCTCACGCCGCGGTGAGCTTACCGGCGCAGAGACCGTCGCCTCCGACAACGGGAACGGCACCATCGAAAGCCCTCCTGGCGATTCCGCGCAAGCCCCGCCCGCCCATCTCAAGCTCGATGACGTGGCGGCGAGTCATATCAGGCAGGTGATGGAAATGACCGGTGGAAAGATAGAGGGAAAGAACGGGGCCGCCGCGCTCCTCGGTATGAACCCCGCCACGCTGCGGTACCGCATGCAGAAGTTCGGCATCTCTTTTGGCCGCAGGGGGACACCCGAAAAAGGGAAATAGCGCCATCCCCCTCGCACCCGCCGCCACCCGCCCTTACCCTCTTCTTTTTTGTTCCCTCGTCGTTTGTCCGAAAAGAAAGAGACAAAAAGAAAAAACGGTCGTCTTTAAGAAGACCGGCATACGGGCGATAACATAAGTGCGGGATACCTACATGGAAAACGGCGCAGAAGAACAGGTGAATTCGTCGGAGTCGATGGGACGGGACAGATAGCCCTCCTTTTTGCCGGGGTCGCCATCACCCAATCGCTTCAAAGCCTGGAGCATCCGGCCGGCGTGGGCGCGATAAACGGGGGCCTGGACACGCTGGTCGACATCGTCACCCGGTGGCGGGGCGATATCATCAGAAGGACCGACGATTCCATCCTTGCCTCCTTTATCGACCCCTTCGAGGCGGTAAAGGCCGCGATCCAGATGCAGAGGGCCGGCGGCAAGGACGCGAAGACGTCTCCCGCCGTTCGCGTCGCCATCCACTTCGGTCAGGGCACCACGGGCAACGGCGCCGTCCACGGAGATATGGCCGTCTTTGCCGCCGAGGCGCCATCTCTCGCAAAAGCCGGACATATCTACCTCTCGCCGGACGCCGTCTGCGCCGTGGGCGAGATGAAGTCGGTGGAGTTTCGTCCGATCGTTATCGAAGGGAGCGTCCTTTTCGGCCGTTCTCCCGTCTCCGATGTGATCTGGCACGCGGAAACGGATTGCACCCCCGGCCCGGCCCGGCCCGCGGAGAAGGACCGGAGCGCACCGGACGCGTCGAAGCTCTTCCTTTACGGCGCCGCCCTCCTGAAAGGGGTGAACCCTCCGTGCTTCTACTGCGGGAGCAGGAGGCATCCCACGACACGCTGTCCATCGAAGCAGCTGCCGTACAAAGCGTGCGGGCTGGAGGCGCTGGGCCGCCTGACCATGGACGAGATAAATCACCTGTTTTCGACATATCTGACCGGGGCGGGGGGAGACCTCCCGGTAAACCCCGAGCCCGACAAGGAAGATTCCGGCTCTCTTGCCCCTTTGAGTTTCTATGAGCTGAAACGGGCTTTTCAGCTTCGTTTTCTCAATATAGTATGGAGCGCTTCACCAAAAGAAGACTGGTACAGGGTAAAGGAAAACAGCAGGGAGACCTCGGCCAGGGGCGGTCTTTTGTGGCTCGCCCGCGACTGTATCAGGACGTCCGAGCTCGACGAGGCGGAGGACCTGCTCGGGCGGTACGCGCGTCAGAATTCGAACGACTACAGGGCGGCCTGCGGAATGGGCTTCGTTCACATAGAATGGGGAAGCTACGCATCCGCCGTCGATTGCTTCATTGAAGCCCTGGACCGTGAATCCGCGCCAGTCCAGAAGACGTACCTCCTCCTTCTCCTTTCCCGCGCTTACACGTTTACGGGGGACCATGACAAAGCCTTCGTGGCGCTGAAAGAGGCCCTGAAACTGGAGCCTTATTTTCTTGAGGCCAGATTTGAAGAGGTGGTGCGGTATTTTCAGCTAAGGCAGCCGTCTGAAGCCGTAAGCCGCCTCCTTAAGCTGCTCCACCTGGCGCGCGAATACTACGCCGCGGTCCTTATATCCCCCGAGCTGGCGGAATTCAGGTCTTCGATTACCCCTGAATTGGGCAGGCTCACCATGCTGGCCCGCAAGGAGGCGCAGGCGGAAGTGGACGAAGCGGACAAGACGGTCGCCGCGCTGAGAGGCATCCTGAGAGACGACGACCAAGGCGTCGCGGAGATGGTTTCCATGCAGGGGTACATGCATGGGCTGCTCGACAAACCCGACGCACCCCTTGCCTGCAAAGACGCGGTCAACGCGGCGAAAAGGATAACCGTCGAATGCGGCGCCATCGAAAGAAAACGGATGGACCAGGCGGTGAGGGTGCTCCTGAAACTGGAAGAGCGCGCCGGAAAGCTGCTTCGGGAGAAGACCGGAAAGTCAAAACTTGCCCCCTCGTTCGCCCCCTTTTCGAGCGTCTTCGTCCTCTCAGGGAGAGGCTTGAGCGACGCGAGCCCCTCGACCCCTGTCTCGATCAATGCGAGGCGCTCTCAAGAGAGCTTGAGCCCCTCGAAATAATCGCGGGACGGCTGAAGAAGCGGGCCAAGCTTTTCCGGGTCTGGGGAAGCTTTTTCAGGGACCTGACCATCGTCGGCACGATTACCGCCTTTATCGGACTGGCGCTTCTTCCCGTCATCGTCTTCTGCGTGGACGCGCTTCATCCGGGATCGGCACTGGCAGAGTCCCCGGATCTCTGGTTGGCCCAGGAGATCGTTTTCGGGGTTGGAGGTCTGTGTGCGGTACTATCCGCTTTGAGCCATACCGTTGCCGGCAGGGCGAAGCCGAAAAACAACCGCCAAGGGCGGGAGGTTTATTGAAGAATTTTGCGTTCAAAGGTCCATCGGGGAGGACTTCGATGCGGCCGACAAAGATGGGGCTTCGATAAGCGACCCGGTATCAGGGGGGGAAAGTTGCGGAGTACCTCCGTATGACCCCCATGAGCTTCCCCTGGACCTCTATGTTTTCGGCCCTTTCATAAATCGGCGCCATATAGGGATTGCAGGGCTGGAGCCGTACCCCGTCGCGCTCGAAGTAGATTTTTTTGAGGGTAACCTCCTGCTGCTCCCTGAGCCAGCAGGCGACTACGTCTCCGTTCCGTATATCCTGGGCCTCTTGCATGACCACGATATCGCCGTCGGCGATAAGCGCGTCCACCATGGAATTCCCCCGCACATGGAGGGCGTACACGTCTTTTTTCCCCCTGGTGATCAAAAGCGGTACCTCGATCCATTCCCCGGCCGTGCTCCGGGTATCGGCATCCGGCACCGAGACGGGATGTCCCGCGGCGATGGTCCCCAAAATCGGAATGCGCTCGTATTCCCTGCTCTCCGTGCCGAGGGTAATACTCCGCGATTTCTCTTTGTCCCTCTTTATGACCCCCGCGAGCTCGAGCCGGTCGAGATGGAATTGCACCACGGAAAGGCTCTTCACCGCGCAGCCTTCAGCAATCTCCCGCAACGTCGGCGCGTAACCGTTCTTTTCTTTGTAGGTCCTTAAAAAGGCAAGGATGTGTTCCCTGGTGACACTTTTTGGCGACATATGTAGAACAAAAGTACCACGGAAACGGGATAAATGGCAATATAAAAAAATAATCGGCTTTTAACTCTTGATAATGTAGTACATATGTTCTATATTATCTTCCATGAGAATAGCATGTGTTCACTTCCCCCACTTGTATATGCAGAGTGAAAAGCTCACTCGACCCCAGCTCGAAGGCTATCCGGTTATCATCGGCGGCACGCCTGACGAGCGCAGCAGTGTCGCCGATTGCTCGGAAGAGGCGGCCGCGCAAGGCGTGCGCGCGGGCATGCCGCTGCGGCAAGCCTACCACCTGTGCCCCGAAGCCCTGTTCCTCCCCTTCGGCGGCGGGTACGGGCGTATCTGGGAGGATATCCTTTTTTCACTGGGGGCCTTTACCCTGAGGGTCGAGCCGGCGATACCCGGCCTCGCCTACCTGGACATCACGAAGGCCCGGAAGATCTACGGGAACGAGCGCGCCCTTGCCTTGGCGATCATCGAGGAGATGCGTGCCTCGATACGTGCGCAGGTGAGGGTAGGCGTGGGGAACTCCAGGTTTATCGCGAAACAGGCGGCCTTAAGCGCCTGGGACACGCTTATCGTCGAGCCGGCCGAGGAGAAGACGTTCCTTTCCCTCCTGTCCGTGGAAACGCTCCCTTTGCCGGATAAGGAGAAAGAACACTTGCGCCTGCTCGGCCTTTCCACGTTGAAGAAGGTGGCCGGTCTCTCCCGGAAGGCCCTCATCTCCCAACTCGGGGCGAGGGGAAGCGTCCTTTTTGACATCGTCAACGGCGCGGACGAGAAAAGGCCCATCCCCCGAAGACGGCATGCCCTTTGCCTGGAGAGGGAGAACACCTGCGAAGTCCCGCTTCGGACATCGGGGGAAGTACGGGCCGCCATGGAAGGCATGGTCGCGGGACTCGCGGATGAATTGGGCCGGATGCGCCTCGTCTGCAGAAAGGTGAAGCTCGTCCTCTTCCTTCAGGATGGGGTTCGTCTGGAAAAGGCCCTGGTGATGAAGAAGCCGACCGCGGAGGCGCGTCATATCCTTGCACGGCTTTCGTCGTTTTTGGAATACCTCGTGGTGAAAAGCCCTGTCGCCTCGTTCCGGATATCCGTTCCCGACCCCGCGCCCGATTCCGGGGACCAGGAGGACCTCTTCCGCAAGAGGTCGGTGTTTTTCGGAGCGACTGGAAGACATCAGGGCTTACTTCGACTCCCGTTACGGGTATGTCCCCGTCATGAGGATCGAGGACGGCGAGGAGGACACCCGCCTGCCGGAGCGGAGATTCAGGTTTACCAGTGTCTAGCAGTCCTTATTACCCCGAGCCGATAAGCGTTATTGCCAGGGACGGGCTGCCCGTGACGGTACAGGTCAGAAAGAGGAACCTGAGGGTAAGCGAGATCGTGAACACGTGGCGCATCGAGGAGGAATGGTGGCGGGAGCCTATCTCCCGCCTCTACTTTTTTCTGGAGCTCGAAAACGGGGCGAGGCTCACCCTGTTCGTTGAAAAGGGCCATTGGTACCGGCAGAACTGGGTATAGGACGCATATGCGGTACGTAGAGCTTCACGCCCATTCGAACTTCTCGCTCCTGGATGGGGCAAGCTTTCCCGAGCAGCTTGTGGAGGCTGCCCGTATCCGGAGCATGACGGCCCTTGCCCTCACCGACCACGACGGCCTTTACGGAGTGCCCCGGTTTTGCCGGTCGGCGTGCGCCGCCGGCATCAAACCCATCGTGGGGGCCGAGCTGACCCTGGAAAACGCCTGCCATATAACCCTGCTCGTCAAAGACGCGCGGGGTTACGGCAACCTGTCCCGTCTCGTGACGAGGGCCCAGCTTTCAGGCTCGAAGGGCAACCCGCGTCTCGCTTTTGCCCATATCGCGGAGCTGAGCGACGGCCTTATCTGTCTTTCCGGCTGCAAAAGGGGAGAGGTCGCAAGCCTGCTCCTTCAGGGGAAGGGGGAGGACGCGCTAAGGACCGCCCGGAGATACATGTCCGTCTTCCCTCCCGGCAGTCTCTACCTTGANNGCCGGAAGCTCGTGGACCTCTCGAAAAAGACCGGTATCCCTCCTGTCGCCGCCAACAATGTCCATTACGGGGAACAGCCCGGCCACAAGCTCCATGACGTCCTCGTCTGCATGCGGCACGGGGTGGGCCTCGACGATTCCGTCCGGTTCCGCCGCCCAAACGCGGAATACTACCTGAAGGACGGAAGCGAGATGCTCCTCCTGCCCGGACTCCCTCCGGATGCGGTCGGCCGCACCCTTGATGTTGCCGAAGCCTGCGCGTTCACGCTCGATTTTTCCGCCTATTGTTTCCCGGACTTCGATCTCCCGCCCGGAGAGGCGCCGTGCGCCTATCTCCGGCGGCTCTGTGAGGAGAGGGCGCCCGGAAGATACGGCGGGGTATCCGGAGAGATGAAAGGAAGACTCGAACAGGAGCTGGCGCTCATCGAACAAAAAGGACTCTGCGGTTATTTCCTCATCGTGTGGGACATCATGGAGTTTGCCCGAAAGGAGGGCATCCTGTCCCAGGGCCGCGGTTCCGCGGCAAGCTCCCTCGTCGCCTATCTTCTCGGCATCACCCCCGTCGATCCGATCAGGCACGGCCTTTTTGTGGGCAGGTTCCTCAACGAGTCCTCCGCTGTCCCGGATATAGACATCGACATCGATACGAGGCAGCGGGAGGAGGTGATCAGGTACGTCTACGAGAAATACGGCGAGGAGCATGCGGCCATGGTGTGCACCTACGTGACGTTCCGGGCGAGAAACGCCATACGGGAGGTGGGGAAGGTATTCGGTTTCCCCCCTCACATCCTCGACAGGATGGCCAAGTCCGTCTCCTCCTACAGCCCGGTCTCCGCCATAGAAGACTTAAAGGACATCCCCGAGTTCAGACGGTACCTCGATTCGGCGTCGTGGAGGCATTTTTGCGCGCTGAGCGGGCAGATCGCCGATTTCCCCAGGCACCTGTCGATTCACGTGGGGGGCATGATCATTTCGTCCAGGCCCATCTCCGAGATGGTGCCCCTGGAGAGGGCGAGGGCGGAAGGCAGGGTAGTCTGCCAGTGGGACAAGGACGGGGTCAATGACGCGGGGCTCATCAAGGTGGACCTCCTGGGCTTGCGCATGCTCTCCCTCATCAGTGAGGCCACGCTGCTCGTGAAGAAGAAACGCGGCATAACGCTCGATTTCGACCGCCTTCCCGAAGACGACCCCGTTGTCTACGACCTGATCGGCCGGGCGGATACGGTCGGCGTCTTCCAGGTGGAGAGCCGGGCGCAGATGCAGAGCCTGCCGAGGGTAAAACCCCGCTCCATGGAAGACCTGGGCATCGAGGTGGCCATCATAAGGCCCGGACCGCTCCAGGGTGACATGGTACATCCTTACATGCGGAGAAGGAACGGGGAAGAGCGGGTCGTCCATCTCCACCCTCTCCTGGAGCCTATCCTCCGTGAGACGCTGGGGGTCATCCTCTTTCAGGAGCAGGTGCTTCAGGTGGCCATGGCCATAGCAGGGTTCACCGCAGGCGAGGCCAACCGGCTGCGAAAGGCCATGGACCGGAAGTACGGCAGGGACGAGATGGAAAGATGGCGTGACACCTTTCTGGAAGGGGCGGCGGGGAAAGGTGTGGACGAGGCGCGGGCCACGAAGATCTTCGACCTCCTCTGCGGCTTCGCCGAATTCGGCTTTTGCAAGTCGCACGCCATGAGCTTCGCCCTCCTCTGCTATCGCTCGGCTTTCCTCAAGTGCCATTACCCCCCGGAGTTCTACTGCGCCCTCCTCAATAACCAGCCCATGGGCTTCTATATCCCGGAAGTGCTCGTCGGCGACGCGAGGCGTCACGGGGTAGGGATTTTTCCCGTGGACGTGAACGAAAGCCTCTGGGCGTGCGCGCCGGAAGGGAACGGCATACGTCTCGGCTTCCGCTACGTGAAGTCCCTGGGGGAAGAGGGGGCGGACAGCGTGGCGGCGGAGCGGCGGAAGGGGATTTTCAGATCTTTCGGGGAATTCTGCCTCCGCGTGCGCCTCGATAAAGACGCGCTCGGGAGCCTCATCGTCATCGGGGCGTTTGACAGGCTGGAGCGCTCCCGCCGCCAACTCCTCTGGGCGCTTCGGTCCGTCGGTGCGGCGGGTCCGGGGGAGGTGGACCTTGATGCGCCCGAGGCGGCGCCCCTCGAGGAGATGAGCGGCCGGGAGGAACTGCGCGCCGCCTACAGCGTTCAGGGCTTTTCCGCGTCCTCGCATCTCGTGGAGCTCTACAGGGACGCACTCGGCCGCCGGGGCGCCGTGACAAGCTCCCGGCTCTCCCGGCTCGCCTCCGGCGATGCGGTCAAAATAGGGGGATACAACATCTGCCTGCAGATGCCGCCTACCGCAAAAGGCTTCGCCTTCATCACCCTCGAAGACGAAGAGGGGCTTGTCAATGTGGTGCTGAAGCCGGGCGTTTACCGTATGCACAGGCAGCTCGTGCGCCTCGAGCCCCTCCTGATCGTCGACGGGGTGGTGGAACGGAAAGACGGGGTAATAAACGTGATGGCGGAAAAGATCGGCCGTATGCAGCCTTGATCTCAGACGGCCCTTTTGCGGAAAAAGAGCCGGCCTATCTTGCCCTCACCGAGCACCCGCCCCAATTCCCTGAAAGCGAAGAAAGGAATAAAGGCGAAAAAAGTGACCAGACACCTGGCCAGCAACTCATATTTTCCCACGCTCACGATCTCCGCCAGACCGGCGGTCAAGCCTTTTCCGCGTAAAGCTCCTGTCACCGTGTGCTCGAACACGACAAAGACCGCGACCCAGAGGGTAAACACAACCGCTCCGTAGAGGGTGCGGAAAATCAAAGGCTTATCCATGAGCCTCCGGCCGAGGCCCACGACGTCTCCCAGCATGACGACCTTGGCCAGGATCAGGGCTTCGACGAGGCTAAACCCGTAATGCACGTAGCTGATCTGGTACTCGGCCAGTATCAGCCTCCGGTACCAGGTGAACAAACCGAAAAAACACGCCAGGTAGATGACGTTGATGCAATATTTCACCGTTTCGCGCCGGATTTTCTCTTCCCATGCGGGCTTTTCCTTATTCATGGTGACATCTGCCTCGCTATCGGCACACCCGGCTTTCCGCGTTCATTCCCCGATACTTAATAATCACCGCTACGGGGCCATCGTCCCTTTTTCCGTCGTCGGGACAGCCCTTTCCCCGGAGGGGGCACGTCCTTCCTCTACCGCGGATTTCTTCTTTGATTTCCTCAGTCGCATCCCCAGGGAAATAACGGCCATGATTATCA